>JALGTT010000052.1 GCA_029821235.1 Candidatus Hebobacteria bacterium
CATGCGGTTGAGGTCCCACTCCAGGTCGTTGCCCCGCAGTTTCACCTTGAGGCAGAACAGCCCGTCCCGCGCGATCCACTGGTCCAGAGAGACCGGCAAGCCGTCCTGGGGATCGGTGTCGTCTATCTCCTCCGCGCGCAGTTTGTCCAGCCCCCCCACCAGGTGGAAGACCGGCACGCGCGGCTCGTAGTGATCCTTGAGGTAGTCGGCGAGGAAGCGGCCGCGGAACTCCTGCCCCAGGTAGCGGCTGAGGTCGTGCTCCATGAAGTCGGGGCCGTAGCCGTCGTAGGTGGAGATGCCGTTGACGACCCCGAAGGCGTCGTGGATCGCCGCATCCGTGGGGGAGGCGCAGACGAGGGCGGCGAGAAACGGCATCGGCACCGGCAAGCCCAGTCCCTCTCCCACCTGGGCGGCGGCCTCCCGAAGGCCCTCCTCGGTCTCCAAGTACAAGTCTATGGGGTGGCCGAAGCGGCCGTGCTCGGAGACCAGGCGGCAGTAGCGCCTGGTGAGTTCCTTCATCGCCTGGAGTTTGAGGGGGTGGGGGGCAGCCGGGTCGGGAAAGGCCCAGAAGTCCATCACGAACATGCCGCCCCAGCCCACTCCCCGCGCTCCCCCGCGCGTCTCCACCTCGACCCGCACCTGGGCGTAGTCTCCGCTCTCCACCACCACCGCCCCGAACTTGAGGGGGGTGCGGGCAACCGTCTCGATGAAATACGGCGTGGCGCTGATCACCCTGATGTCGCTGTTCACTCCAGTCTCCTGTTCCGCGGCTTCAGTAGCCCAGTTCCCGCAGGCGGGCGTCGGGGATCCCGAAGTGGTGGGCCACCTCGTGGAGCACGGTGCGGCGGACCTGCCGCGCGATCTCCTCCCGGCTGCCGGCGATGCTCTCGATGGGCCGCTGGAAGATGACGATTCTGTCCGGGTAGAAGAACGGGGCGAAGGGCGAACGCCGGGGCAGCGGCACCCCCCGGTAGAGGCCCAGCAGCATCCCGCCGGGAGGCCGCCGCAGCCCCGCGTAGTGCTCCTGTCTCGGATGGTCCTCGATTACCACCTCCACGCTCTCGAGCTTCTCCAGGAAATCGCTCGGCAGTTTGTCGAGCACCTCCGCCACCAGCCGCTCGAACTCCTCCCGCGGCAGATGCATGGCCGTCGATTCCCCCGCTACAGGCCCAGCGTCTTGAGGTAGTCGCGGCTGATGCGGCAGGACTCGCCCGGGTCCAAGCTGGTGACGTCCTGCTCGACCACGATCCACTCCGGGTCGCAGGCCAGCGCCGCCTTCAGGGCCGCGGCGAGGTCGGTGTTGCCCTGGCCCAGTTCCCGGAACTCCCGATACTGCTCTCCTCCCAGGCCGTCCTTGAAGTGCAAGGTGGGGCAGCGGTCGCAGTACCTGGCGATGAAATCGGCCGGCTGCTCCCCTCCGACGTCGATCCAGTAGACGTCCGGGCAGAACTTCACCAGTTCGGGGTCGGTCTCCTCCGCGATCAGGTGGATGGGCTTCGCGCCGTCCAGCAGGTCGAACTCCCAGTTGTGGTTGTGATAGCAGAAGACCACCCCCTCCTCCCGGCACTGCTTCCCCACCTCGTTCATCACCCGGGCCGCGTTCCGGTATTCGTCCAGGGTTTGGAAGCGGCCGGAGGTGATGACGAACCGGCCCCCCAGGTCTTTCACCGCGCCGATCCGCTGGGCGACCACATCCGGGTCGTCCCACTGGGTGAATCCACTATGCGCGCCCACCACCGCCAGGCCGGTCCCCTCCAGGGCCTGCCGAAAGCGGGCCACGCTGGCGGCATCGGAGGGCATCCCGATCTCCACTCCGTCGTATCCCGCCGCGGCGACCGCCTTCATCACGCCCGGCAGGTCCTGCTCTATCTTCTCCCCGAAAACGATCAATTGCACTCCAACTCTCGGCTTTGCCATTCCTGGACCTCCATCCATATGCATCGCAAGCGCGCTCCTGCTCTGTTGTTTCTGGACCATCGGGCACCCGCCTGCCGCCAAAAGGGCCCCACTTGCGCTCATCCTGTCACGATAACCCGCGTCGCAGCGCCGCATTGGCCAGGAGGCGACCTTTCTCTCACAAAATGTTGCAGGGTGTGGAACAAGCCTATTGGCCGGGACTCAGCGAATGCTCCATCGCCGTCGCGCGGGGGCGCAAGCGACGCGCAGGTCTGGGGACCATGCAGCGAGACTTGTAGTTGGGCAATGGCCCAGCCGGCCGGAAATACGGAGGAACTCGAGACCATGGAAGACCGCGCTCTTTCCGGCGTAGGCGGCAGCCTGATGCCCTATGGGAAGGCGGCCGTCATCGCCTTTGTCAACGAGAAGGGGGGAGTGGCGAAGACCACTTCCTGTGTCAACCTGGGCGCTGCTCTGGCCCAGCGCAATTCGCGCGTACTGTGCATCGACCTGGACCCGCAGGCGAACATGACCACCGCCTTCGGCGTATCCGCGGACGTGGCGATCGCCAAGGAGGCACACTGTCTGCTCACCATGCCGCGCTTCCCGCTGGAGCGAGCGGTGGTATCCACCCAGGTGGACAACCTGGACCTGGTGCCGGCCAGCGCGCGGCTGGCGGACTGCGATAAGGCGTTGGTGATGGAGGTGGGCCGCGAGGGCCGCCTCCGGACCAAACTGCGGGACTTCTATCGCAGCGTGCTGACGGAGAAGTACGACGTGGTGCTGATAGACTGTCCGCCTTCGCTGGATCTGCTCACCATCAACGCGCTGACCGCCGCCACCCACATGATCGTTCCGGTGACCACCAAGTTCTACGCGCTGAAGGGGATGGCCCTGCTGGGAGAGATGGTGGCCACCCTGCACGAGCAGATCGGCGCGACGGTGAAGATGCTCGGGATTCTGGTCACCATGTTCGACAAGAAGACGGCGCTGGACGTGACCATCTACAAGTTGCTGAAGGAAAAGGTCGAGAGCGAGTTCGGTGACTATGTATTCAACACGGTCATCAGCAAGAGCGTGTTGGTGAGTGAGGCCGAGGCGGGAGGCTTCCCGGTGCTGTTGCGGGAGCCGGATTCGAAGGCGGCCGCCGCCTATCGCGCGCTGGCCGACGAAACCACGAGGCGTTTGCAGCCGGACATGGCGGGATTGCTCTCCGCGGTGCCGGCGGCGGGCGCAGCCTACGTGTCGTAGGAACAGGAACGGAGGTCCTGCCATGACCACACAAGCGGAATCCACGATTGCGCAAACCAGCACCGAACAGACCTCGGTGATCATCAATGTAAGCACCCCCGGCGCGCCCAACCCCATCTGTCGCATCGGCAGTTCGGACGAGGTGCTCGGGGACATGACCGTGCGCGAGTTGGTCGCCCGGATAGTCAGCCCGAAGTCGCTGTTCTCCGTGGGCGTGTCCTCCAGCCAACTGGAGGCGGAGAGCCCGGCCGCGCAGGCGATCGAGGAGTTGCTCTCGGCAGACTCCGCGGAGTTGGTATTGCGGGGAAGCAACGACGAGGTGATCCGGACGCTTCGCCCGGACGAGCCGGCGCGCACCGTGGCTCAGCGCCACACCGGAGCGCAGGGCACTGCATTTCTCGATCTGAACCTGGAGGTGCGGCCCGCGGCGGACAACGCGCCGCCGGAGACGGAGCGCCGGCAACTGGAGATACCCGATCCGGTGGAGGCGCCCCCGGAGGAGAAGGCCGCGCCGACGCCCTCCATGGAGGAGCAGGTGGCGGAGGCCGCGGCGCCGTCACCCGCGGTGGAGGCCGACTCCACCCCCGGGGAGGAGACCCCGGAGGAGCCGACGGCGGAGCCGGTAGAGGCCGATTCCTCGCCTGACGCGAAGGAGGCGAAGGACGAGATCGTTACCATCGTGGCGAAGAACGTCGCGCCGAGCCCCGCCGCGGGCGCGCCTACCTGGGACCGCAAGGAATACGTGCGTAAGTCGGACTGGCTGCGCGCGCAATTCCTGCCAGAGGTGGAAGCGCTGAATTTCACGGGCCTGTTCGTGGGCAATCTCGGACTGGGCATACGCGAGGAAGAGCAGCGACGCCAGGTGGTGCTCGCGGATCCGGCCCGCATCACCGATATCCTCCTCCGCGGCAACGGGTATCGGCGGTCGGGAGATCATGCCAAGGCCCTCATCTGCTACCAGGAACTGGTGGATATGGACCCGGGGAATGCAGACTTCCGCTTCCTGTTGGGCAAGACGCTGGCGGAACTGAAGCAGTACGATTCCGCCGTGGAGGCCTATACCAGAGCGAGGGAACTGGGCCATACGGGAGCGGCCAAGGAACTGGACGCGTTGCGCAAGTCCCAGGCGCGCGCCCGCCGGCCCCTGGGATTCCTGCGCTTCTGGAAACAGTAACGCGCCTGCAGTAAGCCTTCCTCCTCGGCCCCGGAGCGTCACCCCCGGGGCCGTTTCTGTCTCTCCAGGGCAGGAGGCGAGGTCCGCGCCGGCGCATGTTGTTGGATGTGAGCACACCGCCCGCATTGATCTTGTTCGCCCGGGAGCCGGCCCCGGGCCAGGCGAAGACCCGCCTCATCCCTCTGCTCGGCGCGGAGGGAGCCGCCGAACTCTACCGCAGATTCCTGTTGGACTGCGCGGAGACGGCGGCCGACCAGCCCGCGGCCCTGTATGTGGCGGTCTCGGAGTCCTCGGCGGTGGAGACGGTGCGCGCGTTGCTCTCTCCGGTGTGCCCGGAGGCGGAGTTCGTGGCCCAATCGGGCGCGGACCTGGGCGCGCGGATGGGCACCGCGGTGGAGGCGGCGCTTGCCCAGGGGCATCCAGGGGTCGTGGTGATCGGGTCGGACGCCCCCAGCCTGCCCGGCTCGCGGATCCGCGAGGCGCTTCAGGGGTGCGCGCGCTGCGACCTGGTGCTGGGTCCCGCGTTCGATGGCGGATATTACCTGATCGGCATGCCGCGGGTGATCCGCGAGTGTTTCGAGGGGTTGTCCTGGGGGGAGTCCACGGTGCTGGTGGACACGCTCAGGAGGGCGAGAGAGGTGGGCGCCAAGGTCTCCCTGCTGGCCCCCTGGTATGACGTGGACACCCCCGAGGACTTGCAGACGCTGCGCTCTCATCTCACCGCGCTTCACCTGGCCGGGGAGCCTATCCCGTGCCCCCGCACCTGGGAGTATCTCCAGGCGCAGGCGACGGAGGTAAGAGATTGACCTCCCCCCAGGCCCGCATTGCCGTGATCATCCCCGCGCTCAACGAGGAGCAGTCCATCGGGCGGGTGCTGGAGGCGATCCCCGGGGAACTGGAGGCGGAGGCGGTGGTGGTTGACAACGGCTCCACGGACCGGACGGCGGAGATCGCGGAGGCCTATGGGGCGCGGGTGGTGAAGGAACCGCGCCGCGGGTACGGAGCCGCTTGTCTGGCGGGTCTGGCCGCCCTCTCCGAGCCGGAGGTGGTGGCCTTCCTGGACGCGGACTTCAGCGATGACCCCGCCCTCCTGCCCGAGTTGGTGAGGCCGATTCTCGACGACCGGGCCGACCTGGTGATCGGCTCCCGGATGCGGGGCGAGCGAGAGCCGGGCGCGCTGCCCCCGCACTCCCGGTTCGGCAACTGGCTGGCGGGGCGCATCCTCACCCTGCTCTACGGCCAGCCCACCAGCGACCTGGGTCCCTTCCGCGCCATTCGCTGGTCGGCGCTGAAGCGCCTGCGGATGAGCGATCCGGGGTTCGGGTGGACGATGGAGATGCAGGCGAAGGCGGCGCGCGCCGGACTCCGCACGGTGGAGATTCCCGTGCCCTATCGCCGCCGCATCGGTAAGTCGAAGATCACCGGGTGTGTGGCCGCCTCGTGCAAGGCGGGGGCGGTGATTCTGTGGACCGCCGTCCGCCTGCTGAGGTGGAGGCCGTGAGCCACTGCCAGATGAGCAGGGCGAACACCGGCGAGTAGCCGAGCCAGAGCAGCAGGTTGACGGACTCCGGGAACTGGATGCCGGCGTAGAACTGCACCACCGCGGTGAGGGTGAAGGCCAGCCACCCGGGAACCCACCACCAGCAGAGCAGGGGCAGGGTCCACGTCAGATACCAGGGCGGCACCGGCGCGCCGAAGAGCAGCACCGCACTCAGCGCGGCGAAGGCCCCCGCGATGATGCCCCGGACCCCCGGCCCCTGGCGGCGCACGAGCCACACGGTGGCGGCGAGGATGAGCGCGAGACTCCCCAGGCGGGTGAGTTGGTAGTGCCGCTCGGTTACGTGCTCCAGCATCCAGTCGGCGAGCATGAAGAGGCCGGAGTTTGCCTTCCATCCGGAGAGATAGGCGAAGAGTCCCGCGAAGAGGTGTTCCCGCGCGCCGAGGAACGGGGCCAGCAGGAGCGCGCAGCCGGACGCGAACCAGGCGGTGAAGCGGAGGCCGCCGCGCTTGATGAAGAAGGGGGCCGCGAACACGGCAAACCCCTTGGTCATCACCGCCGCGGCCAGCGCGAGGGCGCCGGCGCGCCCCGGCCGGCCGCCGGCGCGCGCCGCGAGCAGCATCGCCAGGGCCAGCAGAAACACGCCCACCACGTCCAGGTGCCCGCCGGCCGCGGTCTCCGTGACCGCTAGGGGGCACCAGGCATACCAGAGGACGTTCTCCGGCGCGCGCCCGGTGCGGCGCAGGAGAGGGATGAGGAGCAGCACCAGCCCGACATCGAAGACGGCAAAGGTGAGGCGGAACAGGTCCACGCCGCGGGGGTCGAGGCGCGCCAGGCCGGAGAACAGCAGTTGCGCGGCGGGCGGGTAGATGGTGGGAATGTGCTTGAAGTTGATGTGCCGCCAGTTCTCGTCGCGCAGCGGGGCGAGTTCGGGCGCGTTGGGAGGGAAGAGATAGGGATTGATGCCCGCGTTGATGACCCGTCCGTCCCAGAGATAGCGGTAGATGTCGGTGGAGCCGCGCGGGGTGCGCGCGAAGGCGACCAGGTGGAGGGCGATGCCGACGACGACGATCCAGCCCAGCCACCAGCGCGGCGGGCGCTTCACCTGCCGCAGAAGCATCCCCGCTCCCGCGTAGGCGAGCCAGGCGATGAGGTAGCCGCGGAGGTAGTGCGCGGGCCAGCGCGCGTTCCCGGCCGCAGGGCCCATCCACCAGATCCCTGCGCCCGCCGCCAGCCCCAGAGCGATCAGCGCGCAGGAGACGAGAGGGCGAGCGGGAGATGGCGCTGGTGCGCTCAGTTCCGCTCCTCCTACTTCGGTGTCCGGCGCGTGGTGTTTCGCCGCCGGCGCGGCGCGGGAGCATTGGGCGACTGGGCGCGTGCGTGGAATTCGTCCTGGAGTCGGCGCGCCACCCGGTCTTGTTTCACCGCGCCGATCACGCGCGCGAGCCCAAGCGTCCAACCCTCCAGCGCCTTCTCGCCGAGCCGCGCATTCGCCGGGCGCGCGTCACCGGCGTAGTGGTCGGGGTAGTCCGCATACCAGAAGATCCCGGTGAATGCCTCGTCGGCCACCTTGAGCCGCCCCCTCGGCCGCCCGTCCTCCTCCCCCGCCCTCTCGATATGGACAAGGTCGGGCCGGATGGCGATCATCCAACTGCTCTCCACCTCGTCCGCGTGCCCGCCCCAGTCGGTCTTGCGCAT
>JALGTT010000413.1 GCA_029821235.1 Candidatus Hebobacteria bacterium
CTATGTCCGCCAGGCGGCGGAGAAGGCCCGTAAGCGGGTTCACACCACGGAGATGTGGGACCCGTGGGACCTCACCCACCCCATGCACGCGGCGACCATCGAGCACCCGGAGGTCTACACCTTCGTGGAGGTGTCGCAGAACAACCACCAGAAAGGCCAGGCGCACTACGACCACCTGCTCGCCGCCCGCAGACGGCTGGCCGATTCCCCGCGGCCGATGACCAGCGTGAAGGTCTACGGAGCGGACACCGGACGCTTCGGGACCAGCAAGGACGGCGTGGAGCGGTTCTGGCGCAACATTTTCGCCGGCCTGTCGGCTGTCCGGTTTCACCGGCCGGACGCCGGCCTCGGGCTCACCGAGCGCGCCCAGCGCATGATCGCCTCCGCGCGCGAGGTTACGGGCGCGTTCGACATCTTCTCCTGTGAACCGCGGCCCGACCTGCTCTCCGACCGCGCCGAGAACGAGGCCTACTGCCTCGCCCGCCCGCCCGATGAATACGCCCTCTATTTCCCCGACGGAGGCGAGGTGATGCTCAAGACGGGCGGAAAGCCGCTCACTTTGCGGTGGTATGACATCGAGAACGGGAAGTGGACGCAGTCCGCCTCCGTCTCCGGCGAAGAAGTGCGCCTCAGCGCGCCGGGACAGGGGCAGTGGGCGGCGGTGTTGAGAGCGAAGTAGGCCGAGATTTCAGCCTGCGGAAGGCATGTTCTGTTGGAGCCCCGCCTGCCCGCCGGCCGTGTGGAGGGTCCTCGGCGTTCTGTAGGGCGAGCAGCCTTGTCCTACGAAGCCTTGGCGGAGTGGGAACCTTTGCCCGCCCCGCAAGCGCAGCTTGCGCATAGGGTGGTTGGGCCAATACACGTGACCTGGCGGGGATTGGTATCCCCGCCCTACAGCAGGGGCAGCGCGCGCGAATCCGCGCCGATGCTCCCAGTCCCGCAACGCATGCCTTTTTGTGGGGCTGGCTTCACGCTCTCCGAAGCCTCGATCGAAGGAGAGTCCCAAGCCAGCCAAGGCGGGCATAGGAATGCCCGTCCTACAGCCGGCCCTACGGGCCGGGCGCAGGTCAGGGGACCTGCGCTACAGGCCGGCGGGCGTAGGCACGCCCGCCCTACAAGTTTACCAGCCCGCCGCGTAACTCTCGCCGCGCGGGGAGGCGGCGCCGGAGATGAGGCCGGTGTCGGGGTCGAAGCGCACCGCGCACACCTGGCCGTTCACCCAGTCGCCGACCACCTCCACGGTGTGCCCCTTCGCCTCCAATGCCTTGCGCACGGACTCCGGGATCCGCCCCTCCACCGCCATCACGCCCGGCCGCGCCTCGCGCGGGTAGAATGAGTTGCGGAAGTGCATGGAATGGAAGGTAGGCGCGTCTATCGCCGCCTGCAGGTCCATGCCGTGGTCCACGTAGTTGAGGAAGAACTGAAGGGTCCACTGGTCCTGGCAGTCCCCGCCTGGGGTGCCGAAGACCATCCACGGGAGCGCGGCCGCTTGCCCGGCTCGGGGCAGTTGGGATGCCCGTCCTCCAGCACGAACATCTGCCCCCGCGTGCCCAGGGGGAAGCCCAATCCGGGGATCACCGGCGAGGTGGCGAACCACCCGCCGCTGGGGGTGATGGAGATCATGTTGCCGTAGCGGTCCACCACGTCCAACTGGGTGGTGTCCCCGCAGTCCATGGTGGGCCACACGTCCGGTCCGCCGTCGGCCGCAGGAACTCGGCGCATCCGGCTCGGCCCGCCCCCGCCCGGCCGCTCCTCCAGGGAGGCGCGCTCCGGGTCGAGCAGGCGCCTGCGCTCGTCGGCATATTCCCGCGACAGCAGGCGGTCCAGAGGGACCTCCACGAACTGCGGGTCGCCGTAGTACGCCTCCCGGTCGGCGAAGGCGAGTTTGGCGCACTCGATCACCGTGTGAATGAACTCCGGCGTGTTGTGCCCCATCTCCGCCAGGTCGAAGCCCTCCAGAAGCCGCAACTGCTGGAGGAAGACGGGGCCCTGGCACCACGTGTTGCACTTGTGAACGGTGAGGCCGCGGTAGTCGGCGCTCACCGGGTTCTCCACCCGCGCGGAGTAGGCGGCGAAGTCTTCCTCGGTGAGCAGGGCCGCGTGCGCCTTTCCGCTGGCGTCCATCACCTCCGTGGAGCGGGCGAACTTCACTATCTCGCGGGCGATCTCGCCGCGGTAGAAGACGTCCCGCGCGGCGCGCAGCGCGGCCGTGCGGCCCCGGCGGGCCGCCTTGCGCTCGGCCGCGACGAGCGCCTCGAACGTGTTCGCCCAATCGGGCTGGCGAAGGATCTCGCCCACCGCGGGCACATGCCCGCCCGGAGCGAACACCGCCAACGTGCTCGGATAGCGCTCCTGCCAGCGCGCGAGGTTCTTGTTCATTGCCTCGTGAAGGCGCGGGTAGACGGCGAAGCCGTCGCGAGCGAGTTCCAGCGCGGGCGCGATCACCTCGGAGAGGGGCATGGTGCCGAACATGGCGAGCGCGGTGATGTACGAATCCACCGCGGCGGGCACCACCGCGGGCAGGAATCCGTCCCCGGGGATCATCTCGATGCCCAGTTCCCGGAACTTGTCCAGCGTCGCCGCGGCCGGCGCGGCCCCGTTGCCGTTCACCGCGAACGGGAGCACTGCGAGGGCGAACCCGGCGGCCACCCCCGCGTCCACCGCGTTTCCCCCCTCCTCCAGCATCCGCAGGCCCGCCTGCGCGGCGAGGTAGTGGCCCGCGGCCACCACCCCGTGGGTGCCCATGATCACCGGCCGTGTGGTGAATCCTGCCATCGCCGCCCCCTACTCGCTCTGCTCGGTGACGAGCACGCGGCGGTTCTCCAGATACTCCTCCGGCGTGCCCAACTCTTCCAAGACGCGCACGTGCTCCTCGTGGAGCCGGGCGGCAACGTCGGGATGCTCGGCGAGCACGTTCTTGGTCTGGCCGGGGTCGCTGGGGAGGTGATACAGTTCCGGTCCGCCCGCGCCCCGATAGGTGGCCTTCTCGATGCGGCGGATGCTGTCCACAATGGCGGTCACCGCGGCCTGGCCGGGGTCGAAGCGCGCGCCCGGGTAGATGAGGGTCCATTCGCCATCGGTGATGGTGGTGAACCTGCGGGCGCCGACGCCGTAGATGATGGAGGACGAGGTGACGGCCAGCGACCGGACCTGCTCCTTCTCGCCCCTCAGCACCGGCGCCAGGGAAGTTCCCTGAACGGTTTCCGGCACTTCTATACCCGCCAGTTCCAGGATGGTGGGCATCAGGTCGGGCGGTTGGGCGAAGGTGTCCACCCGCCGCGGCTCCACGCCCGGCGCGCGTATCATCAGCGGGATGCGGGCCACCTCGTCGTAGAGCGGCACCGCGCAGGAGAACTCCTCGGCGATGATGGACTTGCCAGAACCCGTGGTCGGTGGTGAAGATGACGACGGTGTCGTCTTTCAGCCCCAACTCGTCCAGCCGGGCGAGCAGCCGGCCGACCCACGTGTCCACCAGGCTCACCTCGCCCGCGTAGAGCGCACGCGCGTGCTTGAGTTCCGCCTCGCTCAGGTAGTCGCAGGGGGCGTAGTTCGGGTAGATGACCTCCTCGCCCTCGTATCCGGGATCGTAGAGGTCCACATACCACTGCGGGGGGTCCCAGGGTTCGTGCGGGTCGAAGGTGTCCACGTAGAGGAAGAACGGTTTGCTGTCCCGGTTTTCCTCCAGCCACCGCATCGCCGACCTCATGGTGCGGGCGACGAAGTAGTCCTCCTCAGATGTCCGGTCGGACACATTGCGCAGGTACTGTTTCACCGTGGTGAACGGCCGGCGGAGTTTTTCGGGCGCGCAGGGGAGTTCCGGGTCCTTGGGGCTGGTGCGCCACTCGTCGTGCTCCTGCCCCCGAATCCACTCCCAGCCCTGGAATCCGCGGGAGAAGTTGTAGCCGTGGGCGACGATGTGCGGGGTGTCCAGGATCATCATGGTGGTGTAGCCCGCCTCGCCCATCACCTCGGCGATCACCACCTCATCCGGCGGCAGG
>JALGTT010000053.1 GCA_029821235.1 Candidatus Hebobacteria bacterium
TGCCCGCCCTACAGCAGGGGCGCGGTGGAAGAAAGATCGCCCCGAGAAGGGGGCTCCCACACAACACAGCCCCAACGCTGGTTCATTCCGCGGCTCTCAACACGCAACTGGGGCGGAGGCCGGCACCTCTACTGGCGGGCATGGGTATGCCCGCCCTACAGCAGGGGCGCGCTGGAAGAAAGATCGCCCCGAGGAGGGGGCTTCCCACACAACACAGTACCAACAGTGGTTCATTCCGCGGCTCTCAGTGCGCAACTGGGGTGGAGGCCGGCATCTATACTGGCGGGCATGGGTATGCCCGCCCTACAGCAGGGGCGCGCAGGGGGGCAATGACGGAGGATTAAGAATCCGCGGCACGGGCAGGCAGGACGGCCGGGGCTGTCAGCCGGGCTGGTCTGCGGATTCCGGAGAGACCGGGTCTCCCACCCGGATCTCCGCCCCCTGGAGTACCCGCGCGAAGATTCCCTCTCTGGGCATCACGCAGTCGCCTACTTGTTCGAAGATGGCGCAGCGGTCGTGGCACACCTTGCCGAGTTGGGTGATCTCCAGCAGCGCGCCGCCGTGATCTCCAGCAGCGCGCCGCCGACGCGCAGCCGGTCGCCCACGCGGAGCGGTCGCAGGTCAATGCCCTCGGTGGTGATGTTCTCCGCAAACGAGCCAGGCCCGACCTCGGCGCCCTTGGCCTGTATGTTGGCGATGCTCTCCATCGCCAGCAGGCTCACCTGGCGGTGCCAGGGGCCCGCGTGCGCGTCGCCCTCGATCCCGTGCTGCTCCACCAGGCGGGCGGTGGGCACATTGGACTTGGGCATTCCTTTTTCGGCGCTGATCGAGATCGCCTTTACTCGACCGCGATGCTCGCCCATGACTTGCTGCCTTTCGTCTCGTTCACCCTCTCACCTGCTCAAGCCTGCTTCGGCGGCGACAGGCCTTCTCCCTCCCGATGGCCCCGCGGTTTCGCCTGGCGCAAGCGCGTTCATCCATTCGCACCCGATGGCCTCCCGGACTGTGGAACAAGAAGAATGGCAGGAGTTGGCCGGGGACGGCCGCCGGAGGCGGGATAGCACCCATCGGGCCGGGCCAGCGTTCTGTTGTGACCTCGACGAGCGCGGGAAGGAGGCCGTCGGTGAGCGAGGCAGATCGCTCACCGACAAGAGGCCTGGAGGTCAGAGATGGGCGACATGATTGGGTGGTATCGCGAGGGACGTTGGCCCTCGGCGCACCGCACGCGCTTCCTGTTGTCTACCACGGATCTCAAGCGCGCACAACGAGGCTCCATCTTCATCTTCTCGATGACTGCCTTGTTCGTGCTGCTGATTCTGGGGACCATCAGCATCCAGGTGGCGATGCAGAGCCTTCATCGCGCGGCCGTGGAGCGGCAGTCGGCGGTGGCCTTCAACCTGGCGGAAAGCGCCGCCGACATTGCGGAGGCCTGGCTGCGGGCCCAGGGGAGTCCGCCGGTATACGGGCCGATAGATCCGCTGGGGGGAGAGCAGACCCTGGAGGCGGGCACCTACAGCGCGCTCATCTACTGTGATGACGACAACCCCGGTGCCTGGCAGAAGTCCTATACCATCGTGGCCACCGGACGGGCGGCGCACAGCAATGTCACCCGCCAGGTCATCCTCAGGCTCCAGCAGCAGAGCTTCGCCCTCTATTCCTACTTTACAGACGAGGAACGCTCTTCGGTCACCAATGGCACCATCTGGTTCTACGCGCGGGACCGGCTCTACGGTCCGGTGCACAGCAACGACAGGTTTCACATCAGTTGGGGATACACCTCGGCGGACCCCATCTTCTACGACACGGTGTCCAGCGCGGCGAGCGGAGTCTCGTGGAATCCGAGGAGGCCGCGCAATGCGCGGGAGTGGAGGCGCGTGCTGCAAGGGGGACAGGATGCGCTCACCCTGGGGGCGGACTACATTCCCCTGCCGGACTCCACGGAACGACAGAAGATCGCGGCCTGGGGGGATGACATGGGATTCCCCACCTCGCGGGGGGTCTATGTGCCCACGGTGGGGAGTTCGGTGGACGGGGGAATCTACATCAAGGGCAACTGCCAGATCGAATTCAGCGTGGATATGCCCTCTGGCAATCAGATCATTGACATCACGCAGCGGGGCAATACCACCCGCATCACGGTTGACCGGCCGGCCAACGAAACGATCGTGGAGGACGGGAGTTCGGGAAGCCCCTACTACTACACGGGCGTGCCCAATGGGGTGATCTACTGCACCGGAAACATCACCAGCCTGGAGGGGACGCTGGCGAACAACTACGAGAACGGCTCCACCATCCTGCAGCGGAACGCCTGGACCATCGCCACCGATGTCAATGCGGGCAAAGATATCACCATCACCGACAACCTGCAGTACCAGACCGAGCCGAAGGACGACAAGCCCGCTACCCATCCCAGCAACCTGCGGGCCCCGACCCTCGGGCTGGTGGCGAGGAACGTGATCGTGGACGCGGGCTGTCCCAACGAGATGACGATTGACGGGGTGATTCTCGCCGGCGGAGAGAACACCAGCGAGGGGTCGTTCTATTACGCGGGCTGGCAGTATAAGAAACGCAACAACCTGCATGTGCTGGGCGGGATCATCCAGAAGAAGCGCGGCCCCGTGGGCACGTTCAATCCCTATAACAACGTGCAGGTGACCGGCTACAACAAGGACTACCGTTACGACCCACGGATGGTGGACGCGCCCCCGCCCTTCTTCCCGACAACCGGTCAGTTCGACGTGAAATCCTGGCAGTACAAGTAGAGGCAGAGGAAAGGCAATGCGGCTGCGAAGACGTGCACAAGGATTCACCCTGATCGAGTGCCTGGTGTCGGTGGTCATCCTCGGCATGGGGCTGGTGGGGGTGGTGGGATGTCTCACCGTGGCCCTGCTCTCGAGCAAGAAGGCGAGCCGCATCCAACTCGCCACCGCCATCGCGCAGGACACCATCGAGGACATGCGCAGCAGGGGCTTCGGGAGCATTGACTACGATGAATTCCCCTCCACCACCGAGGTGCCGGAGCTCCCCGGAGGGGTGAAGACGGTGGAGATCCACGATGATTTCGACGGCGATCCGCGCCTGAAGAGGGTGGTGGTGGAAGTGTCCTGGCGAAGCAGCGCCTCCAACACCGCGCGCTGTCGCCTGGAAACGGTGATCAGCAACCGCACGGAACACGCCGGCGGGTGACAGGAGCAGAGCATGCGATATTGTCCGGCTCGAAAACGCGGTTTCAGCCTTCCCGAGATCCTCGTCGCGATGGTGGTCATGACCTTGATCGCCGGAGTGGTCTCCGCGCTCTACTTCGCCTCCATGAGGGTGTGGCGCCGGGTGAGCAGTCAGTCGCAGGCCGATCCGCCTGCCCACATGGCCATCAACCGCATCACGAAGGAGTTGAAGAACGCCTACGTGGTGGACGAGATCAGCGACTCGTTCATCATGTTCACCCTGCCGCAGACCGACGACCAGGGGATCAATGTGCTCCCCCTCCAGCCGGGCCGCAGGATAGCCTACTACCTCTCTGACGAATCGGGCGAGATGGGGGAGGAGGGGACTTACCTGTGGCGCTGGACACAGGACCTGACCACCGGCGCCACCAAGCGCAGCCGCATCGCCGAGAATGTGGAGGCGTTGGAGTTCGCCTGCGACTCCACCTCCAGCCGGGTGCTCAAGATCTACGCGATGTCCATCACCGTCCTCGGGCAGGAAGGCCTCCAGGAATACCGGAGCCAGTTCGAGGGCCACGTCGCCTTTCGCAACTGAGCGCGCCGCGCACCCGCACAACCCAGCCGATGTGAATCGCCGGCCTTCGGCCGGTTGGTGACGCATTCTCTCCCTCTCCACACCGGGCGACGGCGCGCGTGTGCGCGGCCGCGTACATTCCCTGGAAAGCAAACAAACATTCGGCATTGACATTTGGGGGTTTGGTGGTAGACTTGAGCAGTCTTGTGGGGGTCGGATGGGGAGTGATGGTTTTCAGGTCCTAGAAACTAGGGGCGAGAACGGCAGCGCCGGAACTACTGGATGCTAACGGGCGAGGTTACGCACCAACTCGATGACCGGGCGAGAGTGGCTGTGCCGAAAGCGTGGCGGCAGCTCTTCGACCATGGGGGATTCCTGACCCGAGGCTGGTACGGGTGTCTGTTCCTGCTCACCCATCACGAGTGGATGAAACTGGCCGAGCGCCTGGACGAGTGGCCCCTGACCTCCATCAAGGCCGACAAGGTGCGTTCGTTCTTTTCGGGGGGTGTCGAGGTCTGGCTCGACAAGCAGGGGCGGGTGGTCCTTCCGGCCACGCTGAGACAG
This sequence comes from Candidatus Hebobacteria bacterium, assembly GCA_029821235.1. Taxonomy (GTDB): domain Bacteria; phylum Armatimonadota; class Hebobacteria; order Hebobacterales; family Hebobacteraceae; genus S016-27. The sequence goes on from JALGTT010000053.1 coordinate 4,303, forward strand.
TATGCGGGCATCGAGAAGGACGTGGTGGTGAGGGCGGTGATGAAGCGGGTGGAGATCTGGTCCAAGGAGAGGTGGGAGGCTTACCAGGCGGAGCATTTCGCGCCGGACCGGATCATGGCGGACCTCTCGGAGTTTGAAAACGGAATCGCGGGCCAGCAGACGGCGGAGGAATGAAGCCCGACCAGAGGGAGCGGGAGACGCATCGCCCCGTGATGGTCGAGGAGGTCCTCGAGTATCTGGCCTGCGCGCCGGGGCAGGTGGTGGTGGACGCCACCGTGGGCTCCGGCGGACATGCCGCCGCCATCACGGAGCGGATCAATCCGGGCGGATGGTTGATTGGGATCGACCGGGACCCGGAGGCGATAGGCAGAGCGCGGGAGCGGCTCGCCCGGCTGGGGCGAGTGACCTTGATAAATGAAAACCACGCAAGACTGGAGGTGATCCTGGACCGGCTTGCCGTGGACGCGGTGGACGGAGTGCTGTTCGACTGCGGAGTTTCCCTGGAGCAGTTGAGCAGCGCCGAGCGGGGCTTCAGTTTTCGGTTCGACGCCAAGTTGGACATGAGAATGTCCCCGCAGGACGAGACCACCGCGGCCGACCTGGTGAACCGACTGCCGGAGGCGGAGTTGGAGAGAATCCTCCGGGAGTACGGAGGGGAACGGCGGGCACGCAGCATCGCACGAGCAATCGCAAGAGCGCGACAGAAACATCCCATCACCACTACAGCACAACTCGCAGCAATCATCACCGCAGCGATTCCACCACGGGCGCGTCCGAGACGACTTCACCCTGCCACAAAGTCCTTCATGGCCATCAGAATCGCCGTGAACGACGAGATCGGAACGCTTCGCACAGCACTGACCGCAGCCATTCGTCGCACCAGACCCGGCGGCAGAATCGTAGTCCTGACCTACCACAGTCTAGAAGGCGGTGAAACCAAGGGGGCATTCCGCCTGGCCAGCAAGGGAAGCCTGTGCCCGCCGTCCCCGTCCGGAGAGCCAGTGAGCGTGAGAATATTGACCAAGAAGGTGGTGAAGCCGAGCCGGCAGGAGGTGCGGACCAACCCGCGCGCGAGGTCCGCCACCCTGCGGGCCGTGGAGCGCCTGTGAGCACACCAGGCGCACCCGCCGGAGGCGCACATCACATGTGAAGGGAATACGGGCGGTGAGCACATCAGCGTTGCAGCACAACATCACAGAAGGCCGGCTTCGGGACCTGCCCATCTCCTCTCAACGACAGCCGGGCAGGGCGCCCAGCAGACGGCCGGGGGGTATCGAAGCAGGAGTCGCACTAACAGTGCTCGCCGCCCTCTCCCTTCTCTGCGTGCTGGGGTACGGGATGGCCTCCGCGGTGACCACCCAGAACGGCTATGCCGCGCTCCGGCTGCGCCGGGAGATCGAGGATCTCCGCGCGGAGAAGGCGTTTCTCCGCTATCAGATCAGTTTCATCCAGTCCCGCCAGCGCATAGCACAGGCCGCCGCGCGGCTCGACCTGCAACGCGCCGACCCGGTCCGGGAGGTAGACTATGTGGCCCTTCCCGCCTCCCAGGCCGAGACCGGCCTCCAGATGACCGCAGCCGAGAGTCAGGTCGAGCCGCGTGGCCTGCGAGCCCTCCTCGCGGGACTCGCCCGTCAGATGGCGGGGGGCGGCCGCGCGGAGGCGAGCACGGTGGAAAGTCCCCGCCCCTGAAACTATTCGTGAGGCAGGAATGCAGCGCGCAGACGGCCGACAACTTGCGAAGAGGAGTAAGGTGTGGAGCGCCATCGCCATGGCGCTCTTCGCGCTCTTGGTGGCCCGTCTCTTCTCTGTGCAGGTGCTCCAGCACGAACACTTCGCGCGGCTGGCGGAAGAGTCCCAGGGCCGCACCTGGCCTCTGCCGGCCCCCCGCGGCTACATCTACGACCGCAACGGCACTCCGCTCGCCCTCAACCTGAAGGTCTTTTCCGTGGCCGCCGATCCGGAGACCATGTTCCATTCGGACGGGCCCGAGTACACCTCCAACCCCAATCCCCGAACGCCCGAGGAGGTGGCGGCGAAGTTGGCGCCCCTGTTGCACATGCCACAGGAGGAACTGGCGAGGAAGTTGACCCCCAACAAGGGCGACCAGCACGTGCTGTTGTGCGACAGTGTGGACGAACCGATGGCCCAGGCGATCCGAGACCTCGATATCAAGGGGCTGATCGTGAGGACGGAGTGGCGGCGCGCCTATCCGCACGGATCCGTGGCCGCGGCGCTGACCGGGTTCGTGGGAAAGGACGGGGCCGGGCTCGCCGGGATCGAGGCCGCCCGCAACGACGACCTCGCAGGGAGGGCCGGCGAGATGCTAGTGGTGCTGGACGGGCGTCTTCCTCGTTCCCGCGACCAGATCCCCGGCCGGAGCGTGATCACCAAGGAGATGGTGCCGGGCGAGAGCGTTACCCTCACCATCGACATCGCCATTCAGGCGATCGCCGAGGAGGAGTTGGCGAAGGCGGTGGAGAGCGCCCGCGCCAAAGGCGGCACCGCGGTGGTCATGGACCCCAGGACGGGAGAGATCCTCGCGCTCGCCACCCAGCCGGGCTTCGATCCCAACGAATTCGCGCGCTATCCCCGGGATACCTGGGTGAGCCATGCCATCAGCAGCCCCTATGAGCCCGGGTCCACGTTCAAGGTGATCACCGCCTGCGCCGCCATCGAGGAGGGGGTGATGAGCCATGGGGAGACCTATGACTGCCAGGGCGAGCGGCGGGTGGGAAAGCACACCATCACCTGCGCGCTGCACGGGGGAGAGCGGGCCCATGGGGTGGTGGACCTGGACCAGATGGTGGTGGAGTCCTGCAACGGCGGGCTGGCCACGGTGGGGCTGGCCCTGGGGGCGGACCGCCTCTACAAGTGGATGAAGCGGTTTGGCTTCGGCGAGAAGACCGGCATCGAGTTGGCAGGGGAGTCCCCCGGCCTGGTGTCTCCCCCCGATACCTGGCCCCGGATTCAACTCGCCAACATCGCCTTCGGCCAGGGGGTGAGCGTCACCCCCGTGCAGTTGCTCGCCGCCTATTGCGCCATCGCCAACGGAGGACGGCAGGTGCATCCCCACGTGATAAAGACTCCGGAGGCGGCCCAGCCGGGGAAGCGGATTCTCTCGCCCTCCACCGCGGCGCGCATGCGCCGGGTGCTGGAGAGAGTGGTCACCGAGGGCACCGGCCAGCAGGCGGCGATCCCCGGCCGGCGGGTGGCGGGAAAGACGGGCACCGCGCAAAAGCCTCTGCCCGGCGTCGGCTTCCGGTCCGGGCTCTACATCGGCTCCTTCGTCGGCTTCGCCCCGGTCAGCGATCCGAGGATCGCGGTGGCGGTGGTGATCGACGAGCCAAAGGCGGCCCATTACGGGGGTGTGGTGGCCGCGCCCGCGTTCTCGGCGATCTGCGAGCGGACTCTCGCCTATCTGCGGGTGCCCCCGGACATGGCGCCCGACACCGTGCTGGAGCAGGCGAGAGGGGGCGAGGCGGTTGTCGGCGCGGGGCCCGGGCGCGGGTAGAGTTTTCCTGATACCATAACCTGAAGACACTTTCCGCCGGGGCCTCGGCGGAGGGGAAAGGGCAGACAGAGCAGTGGCTGGGCGGGATTCCCATCCCAGGCAAGTCCGCACCGGGTGGAGCCGGGGACGGCCTTCGTCTGCGTGCGCGGGGAGAGAACCGACGGCCACCTGTTCATCCCAGAGGCGCTGGAGAGAGGCGCGGTCGCGCTGGTGGTGGCGGCCGATGCTTCCCCCATGCCGGCCCCTCCCGCCGGCGGCGCGGTGGCGGCGGTGCCGGACACGAGGACGGCGATGGCGAGGATGGCGGCCGCCTTCTACGACCACCCCTCGGCGCGGCTCGCGGTCACGGGCATCACCGGCACTAATGGCAAGACCACCACCGCGCTGATGCTGGACGCCATGCTGCGCGCGGCCGG
>JALGTT010000054.1 GCA_029821235.1 Candidatus Hebobacteria bacterium
GGGCAGACGCGGACGCAGAGTCCGCACCCCTTACAGAACTCCTCTTGAACGGTTAGAATCACCCGAAACTTGGTCTTGGACACGATGTTGGCTTTCGTCGCGGCCGGCTTCAATCCTCCCCCACTCGCTCCCACGGCGGCCGCGCGATGGGCTTGAGGCAGAGCAGGGGATGCCCCGCCTTCTCGGCCTCCGCAAGCAGGTCCTCGGTGACAGCCAGCAGCACTATCGGCAATCCCATCCCCGCGGCCGCCTGCTCGACCAGGCGCAACCCGCTCTGCACCTCCGCCCACCGGGTGCCGGGACCCAGGTTGGGGTTGGCCACCACTCCGGTGAGGCGCAGCCCGGACGATTTTTCGATGGCATCTGCCTGCCCTTCGAGGGCGGGTGCATCCGCGGTCTCGGGCCGGTAGGGATTGGCCACCAGCCAGAGATCATACCCGCGGCGTGCGATGAGCGGCCCATAGGCGCCCAGCAGGCGCGCCCCCACGGGATCGCCGCCCACATCCAGCACCGCCTGGGCCTCCGGGGAGCCGAGCGCGCCGCCGATCTCCGGCGGAAGGGCCGGCACCTCGTAGGAGGCCAGTCCGCCCGGGGCTGCGATCACCCGAATCCCCTCCCGGCCCAGAGCCTCCCGGTAGTCGCCGGCGCGGAAGTAAGGAGTAACCACATCCAGGTCAATCAGACACACCGCTCTCTTCTGCGCCACCGCCACCCGGCAGTAGCCGATGGCCGCCTCCGTCTTGCCGCTGCCGAAGGCTCCCACAAACCCGACGATTGACCGCTCGGACAGCCCCGCGCGTTCGCTCATCCCTCCCCCTCCCCTCGGCCGGTCAGCCGCGGCAAGGTCTCTGCCCCAAGGCGATCGAGCGCGCGCAGGAGTCGGTTTCGCGCGAACACCTCGGTGAGCGAGACGCGCTCACAGACGACGTGCAGCGCGGCCAACACGACCACCGCGCACAGGCGGCCCCACGGCCCCAGCGCGGAGGCCAGCGCGACGCCCGCGACCCCGCCCAGCGTGTTCGAGCCCACATCCCCCATCATAGCCCGCCCCGACAGGTCGGATGGAGCGAGCACCAGCGCGGCCGCCAGCACCGGGCCGAGAATTGCGAGCGAGTCAGGAGAGGCCGCGACGGCGGCCGCCGCCAACAGCGCGAACCCCTTGAGCGCCCGCCCCGGCCGCAGGTCGAGCAGGTTCACCGTGTTCGTGCAGAGCGCGATCAGCAGGGCGTCGAGGGCGATCTCGGTCCAGACTCCGGGGTGGAGAAACCAGCCGGCCGCGATGCCGGCCGCCAGCCCCCCGAGGGCCTTTACCGCTCCGGTGGTGACGCGCCCGCGCAGGACGGCCTGCAGGTGCCCGCGCAGCCCCCGCGCCTGCCGCCGCTCCGCGAACAGGTCGTCCAGCGTCCCCACCAACCCCATCACGCCCAGCACGATCACGGCCGCGACGCGCGCGGCGCCCAACCCTGAGGCGAGCCACAGGGCGGGAATGCCCACCACAGGGACGATCAACCCGGCCATCGCCGGAATAGAGCGGCCCAGGTAGTTGGGCTTTCTCCGACCCAGCCACACCGCGCCCACCCACAGGCTCGGAAGCCACAGCGCCAACGCCCCTGCCGCGGCCCACACCGTCTGCGGCCGGCCCGCCGGCACGGCCAGCAACAGGATGAACGCCGCCGCCCAGGCCGCCAGCCGGAGCCACCTTCGCCCGGAGGGCAGCGCGGGCCAGGCCAGCCCGTAGCCGATCTGCAGCACCAGACGAAGCACCTCCCGAAACTGGCGCGCACGGTGCAGAAAGCCGGGGAGGTTGCGGGTGGTGTGGCGATGGTCGAAGGCCACCGGAACCTCCACCACCGGACAGCCCGCGAACGCGGCCTCCACGGTCAGCCCCACCTCCACCCCGAAGCCGGGGGCGATCCCGATGTGCCGCACCAGGGCGGCCGGCAGGAGCCGCTGGCCGGAGAGCGGGGCCTTCATCTGAAGCCCGGAGAGAAGCCGGACGGCCGCCCGCGCCAGGCCGAGCAGTATCCCCAGGCCGCCCGTACCCGGCCGGGAGGGCAGCACGGCGACCAGCATCGCCCGGCCATCCTTCGCCGCCTGCAACAGGACCTCTGCCTCGCGGGCCGAAGCGCCCAGGTCGGCGTCGAGGAAAAGCAGAGTCTCGCAGGAGGCGTGTCGCACACCGGCGCTGAGCGCCGCCCCTTTGCCCCGGTTCCGCGGCAGCACCACCACCCGGTCGGCCCCGGCCTCCTCGGCGGCCGCGCCGGTCCCGTCGGCGGAGCCGTCGTCCACCACTATCACCTGCTCCACGCCAGGCGCCGCGCGCGCCTGCCGCACGGTCTCTGCGATGGTGTCGGCGGCCTGGTAGGCAGGGATGATGACCGAAACGGACATGGGGCTACCGGCCGCCGGCCGAAGCAACCGGGGGCAGCAATCGGTCTGCGGTTTCCTTCACTCCATAGTTCCCGTCGGCCCCTGCGAGCACCAGGACCAGCGCCAGCCTGCCGGCGAGGGTGTTCACGTTGTCCACCGTCGGGATCCCCTTGGATTCGTAGGCGGGTATGCACGTGATCTTCGCATCTGTGCTCTCACAGCCCACCACCCGCACCTTCTCCTGGAGAAGAGTGTCTATCAGGGGAAGGTCAATCCGCTCGACCGCTCCCGCATTGGCCTTGTCGAGTCCGCCCACGAGCACCACGCAGTCCACTCTCACCGAGTAGTTTGCATCTGAACTGGTGCGCACCAGCCCGGTATCCCGCAACTCCCCGATCAGGCGAGTCCTGCCTCTGGCGAGATCTCTGGCGAGGGCCTGCGCGATCACCGAGCGGAAGTGGGTGCCCGGCGGAGGATACAGCAGCAACCGCCGCGACAGCCGATCCCTGGCGGCCTTGGTCAAGTTCACGAACCTGCTGGTGATGGTGGTGGTGGAGGTGACCGTGGCTCCCGCCTGCTTCATCAGGGCGCGGAGATTATCCGGGAGAGGATCGCTCCCGAAATCATGGTTCAGGATGATGGCCACCCGCTTGCCCCGCAGGCGGTCCGCAATCAGCCATGCGGCGGCCTCCTTCGCAATCGTCTCCCGCTCCTGCAACTGATTGCGCAGGTCCGCCGTCGTCTCCTCGTGCGACTTGGCCAGCTCGCGTTGCTCCTTCCTGAGTTCCGCCAGCCGCTGCTCGAATTCCTCGGGGCTGGAGGTGAGGCCGATGCCGATGAGCACGCCGAGCAACAGCGCCAGAAAGACGGCAAGCAGACTTCCAACATGATAGCGGTAGGTGATCGCCACTGCTCTCTCCTGTCAACAGGGCCGGCGCGCTCAGAAGTGAAGCGACCCGAAGAAATGAGTCAACCTCATCAGCCACAACTCCAGGGTTACGCGGACATTTGCATTGGCCAGGAAGAGCACTGTTGCGAGCACTCCCGCGCTGGCCATGATGTATACCAGGAAACGAGCCGACTCTCCGGCCGGGTAGAGCCGGCTGATGCCCTTGGCGTCCACCAGAATAGACCCCACCTTCAGCCTCACCAGGAAGGTGGAGGACATGCCTCCGCGCGCTTTGGCGAGGAATTCGCCGAGCGAAAAATGCGTGCCCACCGCGACGATCAGCTCCGCCCCATGCTCGTAGGCGAGGAGCATGACGACATCCTCGCTGGTCCCGGGGCCGGGCAGCACCACGCAGGGAAGGCCCATCCGGTCCAGCCGCTCCTTCCCGGGCGCGGATCCGTCCGGGTAGGCGTGCACTATCAGTTCCGCTCCACACCTGAGCGCCTGGTCCGATACGCTGTCCATGTCGCCGACGATGATGTCGGGGCAGTGTCCCTCTTGCAGCAACAGGTCGGCGCCTCCGTCCACGCCTATCAACACCGGCCGCATGGTGTCGATGTAACTGCGGATGGCCCGCAGGTCCTGCGCGGCATCCGTCCCCCGCACCACTATCAGGCACTGTCGGTTGCGAAGCCGGGTGCGGATCGCGGGCATCTCCGTGGGGTCCAGCAGGAGGGTCTGCTCGTCGGCCACGAAACTCATGGTGTTCTCGACGAACCGAGCCAGTTCCCCGCTCACGTTCAGGCGGGCGGTGGCGATCTGAGCCGCCAGCGAGGCCTCGGTGAGCACCTGCCCTCCGCCGAGCAGCGCGCCGTCCCGGTAGACGGCCCCGTCCACGATCTCCAGTTGGTCGCCGTCCCGCACCTGCTGTACGATGTAGTCCCCCACCTCGTCGATCACCGGAATGCCCTTGCGCAGCAGAATCCCCGGGCCGGGGTGGGGAAAGCGGCCGGAGAGGGAGCGCCGCGCGTTTATCACCGCCGCCACGCGCTTGCTGGCGAGGGCATCGGCACAGGGAGCATCCAGGTCCGCGTGCGAGATCACCGCGATCTCCCCTGGTCCGATGCGGTGAATCAGGTTCTTGGTCCGGCGGTCAACCTTGGCTCGTCCTTGCACGCGCATAGCCGGTTCACCGCCTCAGCGGTGGCTCCCCCAGCCCAACTTCCCCCGCAGTTTGGCATAGAAACTGTCATCCACAGGGCTGATGAGATGAGCGGAGAAGGGCGCCTCCCGCACCTCGACGCGGTCGCCCGTTACCAGCGAGAACCCCTCCTGCCCATCCGCGGTGAGGAATATCTCCTCGCCGCGCGGGTCGGGAAGCGACAGATCCACCACCCGCTTCGCCGGGATCACCAGCGTCCGCGCGGAGAGCGTGTGCGGGCAGATGGGCGCGACGATGATCACCCTCGCCTCCGGGTCCACCGCCGGCCCCCCGGCCGAGAGCGCATAGCCGGTGGATCCCGTGGGGGTGGCGACGATCATCCCGTCGGCCGGCAGATCCGACACCCGTTCGCCGTCCACACAGGTGGTAAGCCGAAAGAGACGGGAGAAGGCCCCCTTTCCCACCACCACATCGTTCAGCGCGGAGAAAGAGGCGACCGCCCGGCCCTCCCTCCACACCGTCGCCCGGAGCATCAGCCTCCTCTGTACGCGGAACCGCCCCTCCATGATCTTCGCCAGCCCCTCCAGCATCTCGGCGCGAGGAACGGAGGCGAGGAATCCGAATCCCCCCAGGTTGATCCCCACCACGGGGATGCCGTGAGGCGCGGCCAGCCGCGCCGTCTTGAGGAAGGTGCCGTCCCCGCCCATGGAGACCATCAGGCCCGCCCGTTCCACCAGTTGCTCGGGAGCGGCGGAGAGTTTCTCCAGTTTGAAGCCGCGGGCCTGTTCCGCCAGGATCAGCGCCTCGGTTCCGCGGTCGTTCAGCCAGGCCACCAGGTTGTGCACCGCATCGGCCACCCGGCGCTTGTGGCGGGCCGCCAGGATGCCCACACACTTGAGAGACTTGGGGTCGAACCCATCTCCCGCCCCGGCTTGTCCGGGAGAGCCGTGCATGGCTATTCTCCCGCGCCCAGGCGGTCGAGGTTGCGCCGGGCGTCGGCGAGGTCGGGATCGGCCTTCAGCGCCAGCCGGTACTCCGCGATCGCCGCCTTCTTGTCTCCCTGACGTTCGTACACCACCCCCAGGTTGTTGTGGGCGGGGGCGTAGTCCGGATCGATGGCGAGGGCCAGCAGGTAACATTCGGCCGCCTGCTCCAGCAGCCCGAACTGCTCGTAGACGAGCCCCAGATTGTTGTGAGCGGCGACATCCTTCGGGCGCAGTTCGACCAGCCTCTCGTACTCCCGCCGCGCGTCGTCGTACCGCTCCAGCCCGAGATAGGCGGAGGCGAGCGCCTCGTGCACCGCGGGGTCATCGGGCTGCCGCTCGGCCAGCGCCGCCCAGACCTTCACCGCCTGCTGCTCGTCCCCCAGGCGCACGTGGGCCAGCCCCAGGTTGAAGGCCGCAGCATAACTCTCGGGGTTAGCCTTGAGGGCGGCCGCGAAATGTCTGACCGCCTCCGCCGGCTTTCCATCCTCCATCTCCATCGCCCCCAGGTTGACCAGCGCGTTCACCGCCTTGGGGTTCAGTTCCACCGCCTGCTGGAAGGCCTTTTTCGCCTCTTTCTTCTTCCCGAGTTGGCGCAGGCAGAGGCCCAGGTTGTAGTAGCCGGAGGCGCTCTTCGGGTCCAGGGCGACCGCCTGCTGGAAGGCGGCGCGCGCGCGACCGTACTCGCTGCGCGCGTACCGCAGCAGGCCCAGGTTGAGATACACGGCGGGGTCGGAACTGTCCTTTCCGGCCAGCGTCTCCAGTTGCGCGATCGCCTCCGCCTGCCTGCCGGCCTTCTTGAGCGCGAGGGCCAGGTTCAACCGGAACGCGTGCGCCTCCGGGTCCAACTCCACCGCTTTCTGATAGGAGGCGACGGCCTCCGCCAGGCGCCCCGCGCGCTCCCGCACCACTCCCAGGTTATTGTGGGCCTGGGCATTCTCCGGGTCTAGTTCCACCGCCACCAAGAACTCGCCCTCGGCGCGCTCCATGTCCTCCAGGGCCAGATACACTGTCCCGAGGTTGTAATGTGGGGCCGCATAGTGAGGTTGAAGGAAGACCGCCTGCTGGTAGTGCTGCACCGCATCCGCGGGCTTCCCGATCGCCCAGTAGGCGCTGCCCAGGTTGTTCTCGGCCTCGGGCATCTTGGGGTCGAGTTCCAGCGCTTTGGTGAGGCTCACGATGGCGTCCTGATGCCTTCCGGCCCGCAACTGCGCGGAGCCCAGCCACGCGTAGGAGGCGGCTTCCTTGGGGTGGTCCTCGACGGCCTTCGTGAATTGCTCGATGGCGGCCTGGTAGTCGCCCTGGTTGAAGCGCGCGATGCCCTCCGTCAACGGGTCTGCAAGCGCCACCGCAATGAACGCCAGCAGCGCCGTCGGCAGCAACAGAACGATGGTCCGGAGACGAGTGGACATTCACCTACCCCCGTTGAGCGAGCAGGCGCCCACACGTCCCGCCTGCTCCGAGACTGGAAAACCGACCGAATCCTGGTGCATCTCAGGGAGTATATCATGGCGCGCGGGCCTTCGCAAGCCGGCAGGTAACACGGCCCCGCACGCAGAACCTGCGACGCAATCACAGGCCCGCGCGGCCCCCAGGAGTTGACCGAAATGAGACTGGCCTTCAGCACCCTCGGCTGTCCGGAATGGGATATCAACCAGATTCTCGATGCCGCCAGAATGCACGGATATGACGGGGTGGAGTTGCGCTTCTACCGCGGCTCCTACGACCTCGGGACGGCGCTCGCCGAGTTCCCCGGCGGCCCCGGGGAGTTTCGCCGGCGGTTCGAGGCGGCGGGAATAGCCATCTGCTGTCTGGACACCTCGGTCGTGCTCAGCGAGCCGGGCGATTCCATCGCCGAGGGGGAGCAGATGATCGAGCTGGCGCTGGCCCTGGGCGCCCCGTATCTTCGCGTGTTCGGCGGGGATGTCCCCGAGAACGAGGACCGGGAGTCCTGCCGACGGCGGGCGGCCGACAAGTTGTCTCGTCTGGGGGAGCGCGCGGACGAGCAGGGCCT
>JALGTT010000414.1 GCA_029821235.1 Candidatus Hebobacteria bacterium
TAGCGCGAGCGCCCCCACCCCCATGCCGGCCACCGGAATCGTCAGGTCATGGTGCCAGTACGCGCCCGTCCACCATTCCCCCTCATGGGTCGCGTCGTACAGCGTGCTGGTGACGGAGGCGATCTTCTTCGCGACGTCGGCACGCTCCTCAGGGCTCAACTCACCGTAAAGCCAGTCGTAGCCGACGGCCAGGGAGATCACCCCGAATCCCGCGTACAGGCCCGCGTCCGGCCGGTTGCCGCACTTCCCGGCCCACTCCGGCATGCGGGCGAGGCCGAGGAGCCACTCCTTGGCCGCGTCGCGATAGCGCGCGTCGCCGGAGATGAGATAGGCGAGCGAGAGGTTGGTGACGCGGGTGAGAAACTCGCGCTCCAGGTACAGCCCTTTGGCATCATAGTCGCCGCCGGGCAGTGCGGATGGGGGAGGGTCCGCGAGGCGCTCATCGCAGTACTTCTTCAACTCCTGCCAGAGGCCGCGCTGGCTGCCGGCCGCGCGGGCGCGCAGCGAATCCAGGTCCGCGGCGGAGAAATACAGCCTCGGATGCCGCGGGGACTGTGTCGCACCCTCGTCAGCGGAGGCGCCGCCAGCTGCCATCATCACCACCAGCATACCGAGTGCAAGAACGCGCCTGCCCTTGGTCACTTTTCCTTCTCGGCATCGTCTCCCCACGCCGCCTGCGCCCACGCCTTCATGTAGTCGTAGTCATCCCGCCAGGTCGTGTACATCGCCCCCACGAGCCCTGGCAGCGAGCGCGTATTCGCCAGCCACTCTTTGATGGCCGCGCCGTCTTCGTCGTCGTCGTAATACCCGGCCAGCACCTGCCGGTGGCCCCGGTCGGAGAAGAACTTGGCATTCTTGCCCATCAACTCGCCATACCAGTTGACGATCCCCACCTTCGGGTCGAGCCCCTCCCAGGAGCCGGCCCAGGTGCCGTTCACGTTCACCAGGTAGTAGTTGTCGTGCGCGTTGTGCATCGGGTCGAACATGTCCGACCACACCCAGATCTCGGCGTCCGGACGGATGCTCCAGATGATATCCGTGCACTTCTTCACGTTATCGGCGAGAAGTTCCCCGGGAGTGAGGCCGCGGCTCTGGCACGCCTCATCCCAGTTGGCCAGGCGTATCTCGTCGTGCTGCATGAAGAACGCCCTCGGGTGCAGCAGGTCCTCCACCGCCTGCACCTGTTGGCGCAGAATCTCGTATACCCTCGGCTCGCTCAAGCAGCACATCACCTGCCCCGCCCCGATCACCACGGAGTGGTAGTAACTCACCCGCAGGCGCGTTCCCTCCTTTATCCTGCTGTCGGGGGTGAGTTCGATCACCGGGGGCTGGTGGTAGATGTCGTACGGCCTGAGTTTCGGGTCTCGGATGGGCTGAAAGTCCCGCCCCTCCTCGTAGACCGTTCCGTCCTCCCCGCGCACCGACAGGGGGCAGCCCGCCCGCCGAAGCACGTTCATCAACCCGATCTCCTCCATCTTGACATCGTCGAACCAGACGCGGCCGCCCTTGCCTCCCCAGCAGCCGATGTACACGCGCATCTCATCCCAGTTCAGGCTGTTGAACACCAGATGATACTGGGTCCACTCCTGCGTCCTCTTCACCTTCAGTTCCCCATACGCCAGGGACCGCTCCTCCTCGGTCGGGGCGAGCACGGCCACCTGGAGGCGGTCGGGGGTCTCGAAGTCGTCGGTCTTGATCCACAGAGAGATGTGATACTGGCGGAACGGCTTGACCTTCACCGCCTTCATGATTCGCCCGTGCCCGTGCTCCGGGCTCACCTCACCGATTCTCTCCATCCGCAGTGAGGTGCGGCCGCCGTGGACGATCTCGTGGTCCGCGAAACTGCTCTCTCCCACCCCATCCTGGAAATCCCAGCCCGCGAACCGATTGCCCTCGACACGCTCGAAGTCGCCGCCCGGCAGGGAGACCGGCGGGTCGGGCTGGAGGGTCGCCTTGCCGTCGTGCGCAACGAACAGAGCCTCCTTCACCGGCACCCCCTCCGCCAAATTGGGGTCATGCCCGATGATCGCGCCGGAGTAGCCGATGGGCATCACGCACGGGATGAGGTCCAGGCCGTACTTCTTCGCCTCTTGCTGCAG
>JALGTT010000055.1 GCA_029821235.1 Candidatus Hebobacteria bacterium
GACACGGTGGCCGCCAAGGGGGCGCACGTGCGGATCATCGGCGGGTTCCACCGCGCGGCCACGGATGTGCTGGTGGGCACCCAGATGGTGGCCAAGGGACTCGATTTTCCGGGCGTGACGCTGGTGGGGGTGATCTCCGCCGACCGCTCGCTGAACGTGCCGGATTTCCGCGCGGCGGAGCGCACCTTCCAGCTGCTCACCCAGGTGGCGGGGAGGTCGGGCCGGGGGGAGAAGCCGGGAGAGGTGCTCATCCAGACCTATCAGCCGGAACACTACAGCATCCTGGCGGCCGCGGAGCAGGACTACGAGGCCTTCTACCGGCAGGAGATAGAGGCGCGGAGGGAGTTGAACTACCCGCCGTTCTCGCAACTGGTGAGCATCACCGTGAGTTCCTCCGACGAGCAACAGGCGATGAAGCGCGCGCAGCAGGTGGCCGATCAGATCCGTGCCGCGGGCCGGGGGGTGGAGGTGCTGGGGCCGGCGGAGGCGCCGCTGGCGAAGTTGAGGGGCCGGCATCGGTGGCGGGTGTTGGTGCGCGGCCCCGCGGGCGCGGCGGTGGAGGCAGTGCGCGACATGGCATCCGGGTGGCGGGGCTGGACCAAGGGTACCATCACAGTGGATGTGGACCCTCTTTCGTTCATGTGATAGACTCCGCGGAGGGCGGTGTGTGATGAAGACCGGAAAACTGGGAGATCTGAAGATCGTGCGCTACGGGCACCCTGCGCTGCGGGAGCAGGCGAGCCCGGTGGGCCGCGTCACCCGGGAGGTGAAGGCGCTGGCGGCGCGCATGATCGAGTTGATGATAGAGGCGCGCGGCCTGGGGCTGGCTGCCAATCAGGTGGGAGTGCCGCGGCGGCTGGCGGTGGTGGTGATCGAGGACACCCCCACCGTGTTCATCGACCCGGAACTGGAGAAGGCCGAGGGGAGCGAGAAGGCGGAGGAGGGATGTCTCAGCCTGCCCCGCTTGTACGGGGAGGTGGTGCGGCCGCGCAAGGTCAAGGTGACCGCGCGGAACCTCGCCGGGAAGCGGTTCACGCTGGAGGGTGAGGGACTGCTGGCGCGCGCCCTGTGCCACGAACTGGACCACCTGGAGGGGAGGTTGTTCGTGGACCAGGTGGACGAATCCACGCTTCATTGGCTGTTGCGGACCAGCGACGGAGAGGAGCCCGTCGTCCAGCCGACCGCGCTGGAGGATGCGCTGAAGGTCTTTCTACTGGCGAGAGAGGGGGAGAAACATCGGTGAGTGGGGGACTCCGCATCGTCTTTGTCGGCACCGCAGAATTCGCAGTGCCCAGCCTGCGCGCGCTCGTCTCCTCCCCCCATGAGGTGGTGGGCGTGATCACCCGGCCCGACCGGCCCGCGGGGCGCGGCCGCAGACTCCGCCCCTGCCCGGTCAAGGTGGCGGCCGAGGAGATGGGGCTCCCCCTGCATCAGCCGGAACTGGTCAGCAGCGAGGAGGGATTGGAGTTGCTGCGCGGCCTGGCGCCGGAGGTGCTGCTGCTCATCGCGTTCGGCGAACTCCTCTCCGAGGAGGTGCTCGCCACCCCCAGCGTGGCCGCGCTGAACCTCCACCCCTCGCTGGTGCCCAAGTACCGCGGCGCCTCCCCCATTCAGCGGGCGATTCTGGCGGGAGAGACGGAGACCGGGGTGACCATGCAGTGGATGGCCCCGGAGATGGACGCGGGGGATGTGCTGTTGCAGTGGCCGGTGGCGATCGGGCCGGAGGAGGATTGCGGGAGTCTCTACGACCGCCTGGCGGAACTCGGCGCGCGGATGACGCTGGAGGCGCTGAAGATGGTGGCCTCGGGGTGCGCGCCCCGCACACCCCAGCCGGAGGAGGGAGTCACCTACGCGCCCCCGATACGGCGGGAGGAGCTGGTGATAGACTGGGGGAAGGAGGCCGAACACATCCTGCGCATGATTCGCGCCTTTTCTCCGCGGCCGGGGGCCCGCACCCGGCGGGCGGGGAAATGGCTGAAGATCCTCAAGGCGAGGGGGGAGGAACCATCCCCCCGCCCAGACCGTCATACGAAGGCAGGAACGCCCGGCCGAATCGTGGAAGTGTCGAAAGAGGGTTTTTGGGTAGAGACAGGGAAAGAGCGTGTGCTGGCGCTGAAGGTACAGCCGGAGGCGCGCCCGGCGATGTCGGCGGCGGACTACGTGAGAGGCTATCGGTTGTCGGTGGGAGAGCAACTGGGGTAGCAGCCTCTTTCCGGGAAAGCGCGGTCTGGCGCTGGATCTTGTTGCGGGGAGGAACCTGCCGGTGAGTGCAGGGGAGGCCGACAAGCTGGATGAGCGTTGCGAACGGGCCATGGAGTTGAAGAACCAGGGCCAGTACGATGAGGCCCTTGCCGAATTCGAGGACATCCTGGCCTGCAATCCCGACCATGCCCAGGCCCGCCTGGGGAAGGGCTTGGTGTTGTGTTTCGTGGGGCGGTTCGAGGAATCCCTGGAGGAGTTGAGGCGGGCGGTCGAATGCGCCTCCGACTGGGTGGACGCGCACCTCAACCTGGCGAAGACTTATGCCATGATGGGGATGTACGAAGAGGCCAAGGTTGAGTTCAACCGGGTGCTGGAGTTGCAGCCCGAACACCCGGAGGCGAAGAAGCAACTCAGTTACTTCGAGGACATGAGCTAAACTCGCACCGGGCCTCGCCCGCCGATGTTCCCGACCGGCCGCATAAGAGCGATGGTCTTGCCATGGCCGCAGTAAGAGTCACTTTTCATCCGGATCGCGTTTCCACGGAGGCCGCGTCCGGCGCGAGCGTGCTGGAGGCGGCCTCGCGCGCGGGCCTGAACCTCCACGCTCCCTGCGGAGGGCAGGGGCGATGCGGCAAGTGCGCGGTGAGATTCCTCTCCGGCGCCCCCGCGCCCAGTGAGCGCGAGCGCCACTTCTTCTCCGAGGAGGAACTCGAGGAGGGCTGGCGGCTGGCCTGTCAGGCCCGCCTGGAGGAGAACGCGGAGGTGCTGTTGCCGCCGGGCGCGGTGATGGTGGAGCACCGGATCATGGTGGAGGGGGTGGGGCGGGAGATCCTGGTCGAGCCGTGCGTGCGCAAGGTGCCGCTGAAGCTGCCCGCGCCCACCGGCGACGATGCCCGCGCCGACCTGATGCGGGTGCTGCAGGCGCTGGGGCCCGGGGTGCGGCCCGCGCCCCATCCCCGGCTGCTGCAGGCCCTTCCGTCGGCGCTCCGGGACCAGGACTTCGAGATCACCGCCACCTTGTTCGGCGATGAACTGACCGCGGTCGAGCCCGGGGATCAGTCCGCCCGGGTGTATGGGGCGGCGGTGGATGTGGGCACCACGACGGTGGTCGCCTACCTGTGCGACCTGGCCACCGGGGACCTGCTGGCCACCGAGTCGGCGTTGAACCCGCAGGCCCGCCTGGGGGCGGATGTCATCTCCCGGCTGCGCATCGCCACCGGCGAGGAGGAGGGGCTGGCGCGCCTGCACCAGGCGGCGATACAGGTGGTGGGAGACCTGGTGACCGCGGCCGCGAAGCAGGCCGGGGCCACCCCCAAGGATGTGTACGAGGTGGCGGTGGTGGGCAATACCTGCATGACCCACCTTCTGCTGGGGATACCGCCCCTGGGGATGCGCGCGGTCCCGTTCACGCCCGGCTTCCGCTTCGCCCAGCGGGTGCGGGCGGAGGAATTGGGAATCCATATTCACCCGGAGGCCCAGGTATACGTGGCCCCCAATATCGGCGGCTTCGTGGGGGCGGATACCGTGGGGGTGATCCTGGCCAGCGAACTCGGGGAGGGGGACGGCCTGCGGATGGCGGTGGACATCGGGACCAACGGGGAGATCGTGCTGGCGAAGGATGGGAAGTTGTATGCCTGCTCCACCGCGGCCGGGCCCGCCTTCGAGGGGGCGCGCATCGGCCAGGGCATGAGGGCCGCGGAGGGGGCGATTGACTCGGTGGAGATCGGGGAAGATGTGTCGTACCACGTACTGGGCGGGGTCCCTCCGAGCGGCATCTGCGGGTCCGGGCTGGTGGATGCGGTGGCGGGGATGGTGAGATGCAATCTGGTGGACCCGGGGGGCCGGCTGCGGCCGGCGGAGGAGTTGGGATCAGTCCCCGCAGGCCTGAGGCAGCGAGTGGTCGGGGAGGGAGCCGAGGCCAGATTCGTGCTCGCCTCCGCGGAGGAGGCGGCGGGCGGGGAGCCGATCTGCGTCACCGCGCGGGATGTCCGCGAACTCCAGTTGGCGAAGGGGGCGATCCTGGCGGGAATCACCATGCTGCTGACCAGGCTGGGGCACGAGCCCGCGGACCTGGAGGAATTGCTGCTGGCGGGGGCGTTCGGCAACTACATCCGCCGGGAGAGCGCGATCGAGATTGGGCTGATTCCTGCGTTGCCGGAGGACCGCGTGCGGCCCATCGGGAATGCGGCCGGGGTGGGGGCGAGGCTGATGCTGTCGTCGCAATCCCTGCGGCGGCGGGCAGAGGAAGCCGCGCGCCGCGTGGAGCATATAGAACTATCCCAGGAAGAGGGATTCTACGACCGTTTCGCCGAAGGTATGGCATTGCGCCGATATGAGTGAGAGGTCGCTACTCGATTAGGAGGAAGGCAGATGGGTGCGATTGACGATCTGAAGCAGGCGATTATCACGGGCAACCGCGATCAGGCCAAGGAGTGCACGAAGCGGGCCCTGGATGAAGGGATGACGGCGAAAGAGGTGGTGGTGCAGGGCATCGCGCCGGCGATGGAGGTGGTGGGAGAGAAATTCCACGCGAACGAGTTCTTCGTCCCGGAACTGCTGATCGCACAGCGGGCGATGAAGGAAGCCTTGAAGGTGATGTCCGGCGCGGAGGTGGACCACATCGGCACCGTGGTCATCGGCACCGTGAAGGGCGACCTCCACGATATCGGCAAGAACCTGGTGGCCGCTATGTTGGAGGGAGCGGGATTCAACGTGGTCGACCTGGGAGTGGACGTGTCTCCGGACCAGTTCGTGCAGGCGGCGAAGGAGAATCAGGCTGCCATCGTGGCAATGTCGGCATTGTTGACCACCACCATGAGTTCGATGCGCGATACTGTGCAGGCATTGGACACGGCCGGGATGCGCGACCAGGTGCGGGTGCTGATCGGCGGCGCGCCGGTTACCCAGAGCTACTGTGACGAGATCAAGGGCGACGGCTACGCGCCGGACGCAGCCAGCGCGGTGGAGAAGGCGAAGACGCTGCTGAGCTGAACCCGTCCAACGCGCCCAGGCCGCCTCCCGGCGGGCGCAAGCAGTCTGGAGGCGGAGCGGCCCCGGAGGGGGCCGGCGGGGAGCGGGTCCGCGCGCCGGCCGCGCCATTCCCCTGTGGCTCAGGAGGTAGTGACCATGAGCGAGGTCAGGCTCGGCGAGCAGGATCCTCTGCCCGCGGACCGCGCGCGGTTGCCGGAGCGCAGATCGCTCTTTCGCCGCCAGGTGACCCCGGGGATGGCCCTGTTGGTGGTGCTGAGCCTGCTGGTGTTTCGCGTCTGGGTGGTGGAGACGGTGATCGTGGACGGGCCCTCCATGGAGCCCACCCTGGCCAACAACGACCGCGTGCTGGTGTTGAAGGTCCTGTCCCCCAAGCGGTTCGAGGTGGTGGTGCTGAAAGACCCGAAGACGGGCGAGTCGGTGATCAAGCGCGTGGTGGGAATGCCGGGGGATGTGGTGAGCCTGAAGCCCGTGCCGATGCGCTGGCGGAACAAGGAAGTTCCGGTCGGAGGCAGGTTGTACGTCAACGGGGTTCCCTATGAGGAGCCCTACGCGACGTGCTATGTGCCGACCGATATCAAAGAGACACAGGTGCCGGAGGACTGCTATTACGTGCTGGGGGACAACCGCGACGACAGTTACGACAGTCGGGACTATGGGCCGGTGCACCGGAAGGCGGTCGTCGGCGTGGCGGTGGCGGTAATGTTGCCCCTGAACCGCGCGCATGCCATTCGCGCCGAAGCCCACCCCATCGAGAGCGAGACGGTGACCGCGAGCCTCGCGCCTTGAAAGGAGAGTAGATTGAAAGCCACCACGGTTGCCCTGTTTCTGGCGATCGCCATCAGCCTCGGGGCATTTGGGCAGATTTCCCTGAAGTATGGAATGCGACAGGTCGAACTCGGGGCAGTCGAGTTGGGGATGACCCTGCGGGTGGTGCGCGCCGTGTTCACACCCTATGTGATCCTGGGTCTCTCCCTGTATGCCATCAGCTCCTGCTTCTGGCTGGTGGTGCTGTCCAAGTGGAATCTGAGTTATGCCTACCCGATGATCGCCATCAGCTACGTGGGCGTGGTCTTCCTCTCCCGCATCTTCTTCCACGACCAGGTGACGCCCGTGCAGTGGGTGGGGATCGTGCTGATGGTGACCGGCCTGGTTCTGGTGGCCCACTATGGGTCGGCCACCGGCACCGCGCACTGAGCCGCCATGACGGTGGGGCGCCGTCTGCTGACCGTACTCGCGATCGCGGCCGCGCCCACCTTGCTGCTGGCCCCCGCCTTCTCCCCCGCGCGCGCCGTGCTGCCGGCCGACCTGCTGGTGCAGTTCGAGCCCTGGCGCTCGCAATTCGACCACCTGCCGCAGGCCCACTGGGACGCACTGGTGTGGGACGGAATCGCCCAGTTCTACCCCTGGCGCCACTTCGCGGCCGAGTCGCTGCGCCAGGGGGTGATCCCCCTCTGGAATCCGTATCAGTTCTGCGGAACACCCTTTCTCGCCAACGCGCAGTCGGCCGTATTGTATCCGCTCAACCTGCTGTTCTGGCTGCTGCCCACGGCCTATGCCTTCGGCTGGTCGGCCTGGCTCCACCTCTGCCTCACCGGATGGTTTATGTATCGGCTGCTGCGCCGCTGGGGGGCGGGCCGCACGGGGGCGCTCTGCGCCTGTCTGATCTGGCAGACCAACGGTTTCACCATCGCCTGGTTGCATCTGCCGACGGTGCTGTGCACCCTCGCCTGGCTGCCCGCGATTCTGCTGATGGGGGACCGGGCGCTCCTCTCCGGCCGGGTGCGCTGGGCGGCGGCGGCCGGCGCGGGACTGGGGCTGTCGTTCCTCGCCGGACACCCGCAGATGTTCGCCTATGTGTCGCTGATGACGGCCGCCTATTTGATCGCCCGCGGCCTGAGCCGGGCGGCGGGGGTCTCCCTCGCGCGGCGCACAGCGCGCCTCGCCTGGGTGGGTGCGGTAACCGGCGGGCTGGGGCTGATGCTGGCCGCGGCGCAGTTGCTGCCCACCCTCGATTTCCTCGGGGCCGCCCATCGCGCGGTGGCGAGGGGGCCGGAGGCATACCAGGCGTTCCTTGGGCGCGCGCTGCGCCCCGCGCAATTGCTGGGCGCCCTCCTCCCCCACCCCTTCGGGCACCCGGGCCGGGGGACCTATACGGGGCCGGAGAACTACGCGGACTACACGCTCCTTCCGGCCCTGCTGATCGCGGCGTGGGCGGCGGTGAAGTGCCGCACGTGGGCGAGCCGCTTCCTCGCCGTGGCCGCGGCCGCCGCGCTCCTGATCGCGCTCGGCACCGCGGTGAACCGTCCCCTCTACTACTGGGTGCCGGGGATGGCGAGCGCGGGAGGGCCGTCGCGGGTGGTGGCGCTGTT
>JALGTT010000415.1 GCA_029821235.1 Candidatus Hebobacteria bacterium
CGCGGAAGAGTGATGTGATATGAAGAGTTTTCCTCTGTTCAAGTTGACCGATCTTCCCCTGCTCCCGGTGGCCGGGAGTTGGGTGGACGCAACACCCTACGCGCTGATGTTCCTCCTGCTGCTGGGCGCGGCGCTGGCCGCCACGCGCCTGCGGGGCCGCGCCCGCCAGACGGTCAGGCGGATCGTGCAGGCGATCAGCGCCTTCGTGTTCATCATCTTCCTGCACCGATGCATCTGCATGCTGCGGGGCTGGGCGTTCGCCATGTCGCTGATGGGGCGCAACAATGTGCTCGCCTTCGGGCACGCCTGCATGTTCGTGGTGATTATCGCCATCGGGATGGCCTTCGGGCGGTTCTTCTGCGGCTGGATCTGTCCCCTCCATCTGATCCAGGAGGGCATCGCCGGCCTCTACCACCGCCGCCTCGGGCTGGCCAGCCCGCGCTTGCGAAGAGTGGCCGGCTATCTGCTGGCTGCGGGCATCACGGTGCTGCTGGTCTGGCTTGCCTACCTGGTGCGCCCGGGAGCACGCTTCTTCTCTGAGAACGTGGCCGCCGTCTGGGGGCTGGCCCTGCTCGCCCTCATCTTCTTCGTGGTCGCCCACGAGCGATGGGACGCGCGCGCCAAGAAACTCAAGTATCTCTCTCTGGCGGCCTGGCTGGCGCTGTCGCTGGCCGGGGTATTCGTCACCAATCCCTGGTGTGTGTTGTACGGGGACGAGTTGGACTACTCGTCTCTGGTGGCCCTGCTGGCGGTGGTGAGCGGAGGCGCGGTGATCTCGCTCGCCTGGTGCCGCTATCTCTGCCCCGCGGGGGCCACCTTGGCGGTGGCGGCGGAGGTCGCCGCCCTGCGGGTGGCGGCCCCCGGAAACTGCCGCTGCTGCGGCCGGTGCGACCTGGTGTGCCCCACGGGGGCGCTCAAGGAGGGCAATATAGACCAGTCGAGTTGCACCTATTGCGGCCGGTGCCTGGAGCACTGCGGGTTCCAGTGGGTGTGGGTGCGGGGGGCGGACTCCTCCCCCGGGGAGGTGGAGCAGCATGCGTGATCGCCTGGTGAGGAGAACGCGGTTTGCCGCGCTGTGCGCGGCCCTCGTGTGGTGCGCCTGGGCCGCCCCCGCGGGCGCGCAGTGCCAGTGGCCGACCTTCCACTGCGACAACTGGCGCACCGGGCTGGCGCGGGTGGATTTCCCCTCCGCAAGCCTGGAGCTGGCGTGGACCTTCTCGCTCGGGGAGCACACCTGGGCCTATGAGAAGGGGATGAGCGTGGGAAGGCCACCATCTTCGTGGGGGCCTACGACCACAACCTCTATGCGCTCGAGGCGGCCACCGGCCGCGTGCGCTGGCGCTACACCACCGGGGGCGCGCTGAACGCCGCCCCGGCCTTTGCCGAGGTGGCGGGGCGGCCGATGGTGTTCATCGGCTCCGCGGACCGGCGCTTCTACGCGGTGGACGCCGCCACCGGGCAGAGAGTCTGGTCGTACGAGACCATGCCGTGGACCTATACGGTGGGCCCCGGCGCTCCCTCCTCGGCCCTGGTGGCCGACATCGGCGGCCAGCAGACCGTCTATGTGGCCTTCTGGAACAGCGACCACCGCCCGGCCCAGACCATCCAGCGGGGGGAGGTCTTTGCCTTCGACGCGGCCACCGGAAAACTGCGCTGGCGGCATTTCCTCACCACGAACCCCATCAGCGGCCCGGTGCTGGTGCATACCGATGACCGATGCCTGCTGATCCTCGGCTCCCGGGACGGCACCATCTACGCCATCGACGCGAAGACCGGCGCGGAGGCCTGGCATTTCGTGGCCGGGCACTCGGTGATGGCCTCTCCCGCGGTGACCAAGGTGAACGACAAGCCGGCCCTCATCTTCGGCGACTTCTTCGGGATGATCTACTGCCTGGACGCCTGCCACGGCACCTGCCTCTGGCGGCACAAGGTGGGACACCTGGTCAACGGGACGGCGGCGATCGCCAGCATGAGGGGCCAGCCCATCGCCTGCGTGCCCTCCTATGACCGATGCCTGCACGCGGTGGCGGCGAGCACCGGGCACGAGGTGTGGCGGTTCGCCACCCGCAAGTACATCTCCGCCTCCCCCGCCATCGCCACCATCGAGCACCTCCCCGTGGTCTTCTGCAGTTCCCTGGACAACCGCCTGTTCGCGGTGGACCTGAGGAGCGGAACCAAGCGATGGGAGTTCGAGTACGGCGACATGCTCTGGCCCTACGAGACCCGGGGGGAGTGTGTGTGGTCATCGCCGGTGGTGGCGGAGGCGGAGGGGCGGGCGATGCTGTTCTTCGCCGCGCACGACGGGAAGTTCTATGCCTTCGCGGCCGGCGCCGGCGGTTCCCTCGCTGGGGGGCGTGTTGGTGCTGGGGGCGCTGGCGCTCATCTTCGCCGGGGAACGGGCGCGGCCGGGGGCGGATTTGAAGGGATAGAGAACAGGACGGGAGGGCGAAGCAGGCGTGTCACACAAGATTCCGGCTTCTTTCACTCGCCGTTCACCGCGCGGGTGCACAGTGAAAGGGCATGCACCCGCGTCGAGCGAATACGCCCTTGGGAGAAATGAGGAGGATGACGATGGGTGTAGAGGCGCGACGCTGGGGTGTGTTCATGGGTGTGGTGATCGCGTTGCTGTTGTGCGCCGCGGCCTGGGCGGCCGTGCCGCAGAACGGCAC
>JALGTT010000056.1 GCA_029821235.1 Candidatus Hebobacteria bacterium
CGAAGAGCAGGTCCAAAGCAAGCAGGCTGAATCTACTATTGACGAGCAGCGCCTTGCAGCCTAAGATGCACGAGAGAGTCCGCCCAACCTTACACTACGGGCGGGACATAATCCTCTGCGTTGCCCGAACGTGCAACAATGTTGACGCCCTGCCGCGGAGAGGCTACGCTACCTTCTGGGGAAAGTCGAGATGGATAGTGGCAAGCCAACAAGCAGGCAGCGGGCAGGATCACAAGGTGATTCAGCCAGGGGTGGGCGCGCGGCCGAGATAGGACACTCCTTCCAGGATGCAGTCTGCGCCTACCACATGGTGCTCATGTTGGCCGGAGATGCGGCTCAGTCTCCTGCAGGACTATCTGTGGGAGTGGTTACGTCAGTCTGGCCTCAGGCAACTCTTCCTGTTAGTGACGTGGTGGTTACCACCTCTCAGGGCGGCGCGGTCTATGTGGAGGCCACTACGCAACGTCTAACGCTCTCATCTTGTGCCAAGCGCTCAAAGCTGCGGAAATGCCTGGAACAGTTCGCGCGACTTTACGTACAGGGCCGCACTGGGTCTGACAGGACTGGCCTGCCGATCAGCCCATGGAATCGGGAACTCGACCCACGCAAGGATCGGCTGGTGATCGCGACTGGGCCAGATGCGTCGAGGAGAGCCATCAGCCTTCTTACCGCTATGGCTGACGCTGCCCGGAAGAATGCGTTTGATGCCTTCAAGGCACGCACCGATTCGCGCGCCAATTGGCAGCAAGTCATGAGTCTGTTGATAGATGCTCTGCGTAGTGCGACGAGGGCTGTGGAGACAGAGCAATCGAGAGCACTTGCAGAGCAGGATGCCTGGCGATTGTTGCAGTGTATCCATGTGTCGCGATACGACTTCAGTACGGATGGGCATGACTTGCGCGAGGCACTGCACCTGCTTCGAGAGCACGTTCTCACCCAATCTGCTGAGGCCGTGGGCACATGGAATGACATCTGTAAGGTTGCTCAGGAGGCAGCTCACCAGGGCGCGCGCATGGACCTCTTCCAGCTCCGCCAACGGTTGACAGAGATTGGCGTGCCTCTCGCCACTGCCCCGGACTATCGAGCCGATGTGGATGCATTGCGCCGTCGGTCGGCTGATGAATTGCGTGGAATTGACGACGGTATTCACTGCACCCCTGATCGCGGGATCGTTGTACAGCGTAAGGTCGTGGACGAAATTGCAGATCGCATATTAGAAGGACACGTGCTTGTCTATGGGGAGCCGGGGTGCGGGAAGTCGTGGGTCATGAGACAGGTCGCTCAGAGGTGCGCGGCCGATAGCGAGTGCGTGTTTCTCCGGGTAGAAAACCTGCAGGTTCATTCGCAGACCGACATTGGCCTTGAACTGGGGATAGCACATCCTCTTATCGATGTGCTGAAGGCGTGGCAATCAGGGCAGAACACCATCTTTCTTGACGGTCTGGATGCAGCTCGAGAGGAGACACGTATCCGAGTTATCTGTGAGCTTCTCCAGACCGTAATTCGTGAGACGACATGGCGGGTGGTGGTCTCGATCCGCACCTATGACAAG
This sequence comes from Candidatus Hebobacteria bacterium, assembly GCA_029821235.1. Classification (GTDB taxonomy): domain Bacteria; phylum Armatimonadota; class Hebobacteria; order Hebobacterales; family Hebobacteraceae; genus S016-27. The sequence goes on from JALGTT010000056.1 coordinate 1,553, forward strand.
CGGTATTCGGAAAGGTGGAGTCGGCTCTTGTCGTCCTTTGGAGGATCCGAGTGCGGCGTGTCTTGCCTTTCCGGCGAAGAACTTGATGTCGCCCTCCGGCAAGCACCTGATGTCGCCGCAATCGTTGAATGTAGCGCTCCCGAACTGCGCGACTTGATACACAATCCCTTCAACCTACGCCTGCTCGTGGAAATCGTCTACTCCACTCATAGAGAACACGGTGCGCTCGAGTCACTTGCCGGAATCAAAGGTCAGGTCGGGTTGCTTGAAGCATTCTGGAGGTGCCGGGTAAGACGCGGTGACAACGCAGACGTACGCGAGAGATGTGTGCTCGACGCGGCGCGGCGAATGATTGACGTGGGCCGACTGACACTCGCAAGGACAGCTCTATTGGCAACCGCCGTGGGCTCTGAGTTGACCGACCTCCTCTCTGAGGGCATCATAGTCCCCCGGAATCTCCGAACTGCCACGTTCGTGGGGATGTTCCACAATGCGTTCTTTGACTTCGCGTGTGCCAGGTTGCTGCTGTCAATGGATGATGCGGAGCTCTTGAGGCTGTTCGCCGACACGCGGAAGGTATTCTTCATTCGGCCATCGGCTCGCTTGTTATTTTCCTACCTGTTGTATTTTGACGAAACTGACAAGTTCTGGCGACTCTGCCGGGCGATGCTAGCGGAACCACAACTACCCGCCATCTGGCAGGTTGTCCCACTAGACGTGCTCGCCGACACGGTGGTTGAGCTAGATCAGTTGCGCGGCCTGCTTGCATGGCTCGATCAGCCCCGGCCCGAGGATGCGAGAGTTGCTACTGCGTTCTTGCTACGATCTGTTGAGATCAGAAACCGTGCCGGGCCTCCGACCACTCGAGTATGGCTGTTATTTTGCAGCGAACTTGCATCTAGGATCGACAGCACGTTCGTCAACCCTTATCTCGCCTACCTTGAGCTTTGGAGCAAGCAGCCCGAGCTGCCCGGCGATTGCGCCGAGGTGGTCAATCAGTGTGCGCGGGCGGTGTGGGGGCGGGCCAGAGCGGATGACTGGACATTCGGGAGACTGACGGCTCGAGCAACAGAAGTGATCGCTCGCACCATTGCAGCATGCCCCGAGGCGTCCCAGAAGATTCTCAGCGATGTGGCGAATGAGCATAATTATGAGGAGTGTCGAGGATTGGCCGATGCCATGCCCGTAGTCATCGCTGTCTCTCCCAGCCATGCTGCCGACCTTCTTATCGCTTTGTTTTCATACGAGGAGGAGTCCGAGGATCAGGTCTCGTTGATGCCCTCACATGTCCTCAGTCTGGTCCAGAGTAAGAAGCAGGCTTGGGAGATGGTGTGGTATACGCTGCAGGAACACTTCCCCATGCTGATGTCGGCATCTCCCATCGACGGAACGAGAGTCGTCATAGCTGTGGGCGGATTCCTCGCCAAGAAAGGACGTGAACGACAAGCGCAGATCCGGCAGGTGATGTCGGAGGTCGGAAGTGCGGAGGAGAGACGGAATAGTGCAACAGAGGATGATGTTGAGCCCGTTGAAGGCTGTGACCTCATCCATGTGAATCTCGCGTCCGCACCATTCCGCTATGAAGAAGATCGCAGCTCCATCTGGTATGGTCGGTATAGTGCCGACTACCGGGAGAAAGTTCTCGAGCATTTCGAGGCATGGTTGGCCCGGGCTGACAAGGAGCCTTGTGTGCGTGCGGCACTTCCCGATGTCTTTGACTTGCTGTTCAAGAGCAACCGGCATGCTGTCGTCTGGAATCGCTGTCTGGTCGCAGCTGGGAGATCCCCGAGATCCCTCGCCAATCACGTGTTTCCACTCGTCGCGGCTTCGCGGGTTCTTCTTAGCTTGGACTCCGAGGAGTTCATTCTCAACCTGCTGCCGACGCTCTTCCCACTGTATGACAGTGCGCACCGCAAAGTGATCGAGCAGGCGATATTGTCTCTTCCGAAGTGCGCTGATGATACTGGGGCCAGGCCGTGGCTGGAGAAGATACGAAACCGCTATCTGACATGTCTGCCGGGTGATGCGCTCGTCCTTGAGGAGACGCAGTGCGCTAAGCGAGCGTTGGGGGCTGCAACTGGAGCTATCCCGCAGCACCAGATCCCCGAACCCAGTGACGACGTCTGGCACGGCTTCGACGATGACGACTGCCGTCTTGCTGCCGCAGGCGTTGATGTAACTGCCGAGAGCTATAAGCAGCTGAAGCAACTGATCGCCCCAGTCGAGCAGTTCGTCGAGTCCCATCTGAACAGCGTTCCTACGTTGGAGGAGATAGGAGCGGCTTTTCCGGCGCTCACCGATCTCGAGGCTGCCTTGCGGGCGAAGGCGGCTAGAGAGGCTCATCCGCTCTTGCTGCGACGGGCGCGGACGCAGCTCGCGAGTGCCGCCAGAACCATCGCTTCTGGGGCAGAGATCCCCCTGAGGGAGCCATGCTACGACTGGGCGGTCAACCATCTACTTGGGGCGAGCAAGGACCCGTGTCCGGAACCAACCGACAGCGACCCAGCCCGTGATGATGAGGGAACTCACCTGGTGTGGAGCCCCGCCCCAAGAATCGAGGCAGCTTCCGGCTTGCTCTCGGTCGCTGCCAGAGGCGACATACCACCGGAGATACGGGGAAGAGTCGAGAAGGCACTTTTGGGTTTGTCCGCAGACCCGGTCGCGACTGTCCGGGAACAGATCGCTGCAAGACTGCGCAAACTGTATCGGCATGCTCGCCCAATGATGTGGCAGTTGGCCGAGCATTTCGCCCGGCAAGATCCAAGCCCCGGAGTGTTGGCCATTCTTTGCGACTGCGCACTGTCGAGGTTGCTACTGCCTCATCCAAGGGAAGTAACCAAGCTCGCCATCCACCTCCTGAGGCATAACGAAATCGCTGGACAGAAACCAGCAGTTCGTAGGAGCGTTTACGGCATCCTCATACTCAGTCACGTATACTGCGCGGAATCCAATGCCGAACCACTTCTCAGGTCGCTTCTAACTGCTGTAAGCGCCAATGCGGAGGTATTGGGTGACACGGTGCAGCAGCTCCGTGGTGCTGTCGTCTACGACGAAGACAACGGCCATGCGCCAGCAGACGAGATCCGACGCCGGGCCATTTCCTGGTATGAGGCGGTCGCCAGAGGCGCCAACGCAGCATGGCAGGCCCTCATTGAGCGGCACGCAGGCCAAACAACGTGGTCTGAGCCGGTGCAGGATGAACTGAGAGAATTGGCACAGACCCTTACCGCGGTTGCAACCGAGTTGAACTTCTCTGTCCCCGAGCCGGAGAAAGGTGAGGGCGCTCCCTTGCCAGACTCAGTCCTTTTTCGACTGCTTGATGAAGGGGCGGCATTGTTCGACTTGCTCGCTGAGATCGACTACCCGGCCGTCAACAGCGACTTCGTCCAGCTCCTCAAGAAGTTGCTGCATGTGGATCCGAAGCGGATTGTTGGGTTGCTCGCTCGATCACTGCGCAAAGAGCAAGGGGCCCTTGACCTCAGGCATCTCGAGGCATTCATACTTGACGATGTGCTTGATATCGTCCACACGCTCCTGGCCGATCACCGAGGACTGATCGAGCAGGACGACGAGGTGCGTGGCGACCTTGTGCATCTACTTGATGGCTTCGTTCGCGTTGGTTGGCAGAAGGCATATGAGGCCGTGCTGCAGTTGGAGGACGCGGTACGATGACCTCGTGCCTTTCGCCCATGACCTGTCGTCAGGAGACTCTGAACCTGCGGGCTATAACTTGAGCCTGCACCACGAGTATGGGCTTGATTTTGATCCGGAGAGGAGAGACCCCTACGAAGACAAGCCACTTGCGACGGCAGTTCCTCCACCGGGAAAATAGGTCCTGCGGCTGGCATTGGTCTCACGGCACATCACGCCAGCCGCGGTAGCCACCGTTGCAGGCCTGCTTTGGCTGCCTGCTCTCCCTCCACCCAGTACTTTCCAAGCCATGTGTCTTTTCCTACTCGCTTGTCGGTGGACTACTTGCTCCTTTCTGGTGGATGGTATCTGGCCTCGGCTTCTCGGAAGACCCGCGGACGTTCTAGTTGGCTCGAGATTCGAGGCTACGGCTATCGAAGCATGCTCGCTGTTCGGTACGTACCAAGATACGAATGAGTGTGCCACGGTGCTTGGGCTCGCGACAGATACCCGGAGGTCTCAGTTTGCCCGGAGACTCGTTATCGCGGACCACTGTGTAGGTGGATAGCAGCAGGCCATCCTGCAAAGCACTCGCCAGTATCCCGCGTCGCCAGCATATGATGGCGAGAATTCCCTTGACTTCCTCCGCGAACAGAGCCTTCATGTCACCCTGATGGAGATAACCGGATCGGGATGACTGGAGGTAGTGTGAGATGGCGCAGGTTGGACCATGGAGGAAGCAGAGAACTGTTCCTGTGAATGGGCGGGCGCGTCCTCGGCCGGACATGGGAAATCTGGATTGGGAGGCGGCGATTGGGCTGTTCATCGAGTGCTGGGCGGCTGACCATCCGGGAATTCGGCAGCGGACACTGAAGTACTACCGCGATCAACTCGCCAGCCGGCTGACAGCATTCGCCAGAGAGCGGAAGATCACCGGGCCTCGCGAGTTCAGCAGATACGACCTGCGGGCCTTCGTCTCCTGGCTGGATGAAGTGGCAACGCGTGCGGGCCGGCCGCTCACTCCACGCGGCAAGCAGATGGCGCTGAACACGGCGAAGCGGTTTCTCTCCTGGCTCTACCAGGAAGGACTGCTCGCCGAGGACATCGCCAGTCAGGTGGGCAGCTATCGGCTGGACTTCGATCCGGAGCCCCGTGCTACCCCTCACGCCGACCTGGAGAAGGTGCTCGCCATCCTCGATCCCAAGCAACATACCGGCCTGCGCAACACCGCCATCATCTACCTGCTCGCCTTCTGTGGTCTGCGGGTGTCAGAGATGACCGGCCTCAACGCCTGCGATCTCTCCCTGGACGAAGGGCGGGTTCGGGTACGTGCGCAGACCAGCAAGGTGCGGCGCACGCGGTTCGTGGACCTGCCGTTGACCGTTGCCGACGGCCGGGAGGTGGTGAGGCCGGAGGTGGCGGGAATCCTGCAGTCCTACCTGTGGCTGCGGGCCCGCATGTGTCCGCACCTGGGGGAGGACGATGCGCTGTTTGTCACCATAGGGCCGAATCAGTTCGCCAGCAGGGGAAAGAGTTCGAAGCGCCCTCACGTCGCGGTGTCGGGGGAGCGGCTTAGGCCGGATGCGGTGCGCACCATCCTGAGGCGGCTGGCGGTCAAGGCAGGCGTGGATCCGACGCTGTTCACGCCACACCGCTTGCGCCACTACTTCGGGCTCACCTCGGCAAAGGCGGGTGTTCCGACAACCGCGCTGATGCGAGCCCTGGGCCACCGCACCCCGCTGATGACCGCCCGCTACTTCGAGTTCGCGGACGCGGAGCGCAGGTGGGCCTTCGCGAGGGCGAATATCACTAGAGGGATCGCGCTCCCCGGCGCGCGCTAGGAGCTCTCCTCGCTCGCGTCGTGCTGGTGACACCTCGGCCCTTTCTTGGTAGAATCCAGTTGTCCGGAGGCCGAGATGTGAGAAGCTGACTTCGCGTCAGCCGATCAAAGGCCGCTGTCCGGCCGGCGGCGCGGCTCCGGGCTATCCATAATGTACGGCGATGGGCCGGCGTAGCTCAGTTGGTAGAGCAGCTGATTTGTAATCAGCGGGTCGCGGGTTCGAATCCTGCCGCCGGCTCCACTGCCTGTGCGCTCAGGACGGGTGCTGCCGTCGTCCG
>JALGTT010000057.1 GCA_029821235.1 Candidatus Hebobacteria bacterium
GACCGCGAATATGAGGTGCGCGAGACGCTTCGCCGGCTGCGGCAGGCGGAAGAGCACGTCGCACATCTGGAGAACTGGGGCAGACAATGGGAGGAACAGAGCCGGGCGCTGGAGGCGGAGTTGAAGCGGTGGCAGGAGGAGATGAAGCGCATCACCAACCGCCGCCTGTTCCGCTGGTCTGAGGCCGTGGCAAGGGCGGGGTGGAGTATACTGCGAAAGATGAGAATCAAGCCATGAAGTTGACCGTGGTGATGCCCACCTACAACCGGAGCGATCTGCTGGGGAGGGCGCTGAAGGCCCTGCTCGACCAGACCGTTCCGGCGGACGACTACGAGATCGTGGTGGTGGACGACGGCTCCACGGACCACACCCCGGAGGTGGCCGCCGAATCGGTGGAGGCCGGGGGCGGCCGCATCCGCTACTTCAGGCAGGACAACAGCGGCCCGGCCGCCGCCCGCAACCTGGGCACGAGGGAGGCGAAGGGGGAGATAATCCTCTTCACCGGGGACGACTGCATCGCCACCCGCACCCTGGTGGCCGAGCACCTGCGCGTTCACGAGGAGGAGGGTGATCTGGGGGTGCTGGGGCACATCGCCTGGCACCCGGAACTGGAAATCACCCCGTTCATGGCCTTCCTGGAGGAGGGGGTGCAATTCGGTTTCAAGCACATCAGGAACCCCGACGACATCGGCCCCTGGTGTTTCTACACCGCCAATTGCTCGGTCCGAAAGCACCGCATCGAGGAGGCCGGCTGGTTCGACGAGGATTTCAAGTACGCCGCCTATGAGGACATCGAACTGGCTTACCGCATGGAGAAGCGCGGGTTGAGGATCGTCTATCGCCCGCAGGCCTTGACCTATCACCACCACCAGACCACGCTCAAGCAGTACCTCGGGCGCCAGCGCCTGGCGGGCCGGTCGGCGGTGCTGTTCGCGCAGAAACACCCGGAGATGAAGGAGGGGCTGGGGATCCACCACGGGGCGCTGGCCTCCACCGCGGTCCAGTTCTACGAGGCGGTGACGGCCTACGGCTACGCGCTGGGAGTGAGAGAGGCGCTGCGAGAACTGCCGCCCGACTGGGACGGGGAGATCGCCCCGTTGATCGAGGACGAGGAACTCGCCGCGGCCGGCGACGCCTGGCAGAAGGAGTTGTTTCTCGCCTTCAGGGGCGAGGAACTGAGCAATGCGGTGGAACTGTCACGGCTGCGCAGACGGCTCAGGGAGATGCAGGAGGAATGGGACCGCGTAACCTCCCGGCGCCTCTATCGGTGGACGGAGGGGCTGGCAAGGGGAGTCTGGGGGGTGTTGCGCGCCCTCGGGCTCTCCCGCGAAGCCAAGGGTTAGCGGCCGTGGGCGCAGGAGGTTCGCGGCCCGGCAGAGTACCATAACCTCGTGTCCACTCCCCGCGCCAGCATTATCATCTCCACCTGGAACGGTCGGCATCTCCTGGAGACCTGTCTGCCGAGGGTCCTGCGGGCGGTGGAGGAGGCGGAGGGCGAGCACGAGGTGATCGTGGTGGACGACGCCTCCGAGGACGACACCGTCGAGTACGTGAGGCGGACGTTCCCCCAGGTCAAACTCCTCCCCCTGCCGCGCAATCTTCGCTTCGCGGGGGCCAACAACGCCGCCGCGCGCATCGCCTCCGGGGAGTTTCTGGTCTTTCTCAACAACGATATGCTGGTGGAGCCCGATTTCCTCGACCCGCTCCTCGCGCCGTTCGCGGACCCCGCGGTGTTCGCGGTCACCGCACACATCCACATGCCCCCCAAGCGCGCGGGCGGCCGTGAGATCAGGGAGACCGGGCTGGTGCGGGCGCGGTTCGAGAACGGCTTCTTCGTGCTCCAGCACCAGGACACCGCGGCGCGCGAGCCCATCCCCGTGATGTACGCGGGCGGCGGCTCCAGCGCCTGGCGCAGGGACCGCTTCTTCCAGCTGGGGTGCTTCGACCGGCTCTTCCGGCCGTTCTACTTCGAGGACCTGGACGTGTCCTATCGCGCGCAGAAGGCCGGCTGGAAGGTCCTGTTCGCACCCGGCAGCCACGTCGTCCACCAGCACCAGCAGACCAACAACCCCCGGAACTTCCCGCCCGGATACGTGCAGCAGATGTTCGGGAAGAACAACCTCCTCTTCACCTGGAAGGTGCTCACCGACCGGGCGATGCTCAACGAGCACTTCCGCCGGCTGTGGGGGCTGATGATGAGGCCGCGCCTGCATCCCGAACTCCCCTGCTGGTTCCTGCGGGCGGCGTGGCAGTTGCCCGAGTTGCTCGTAGCGCGCCACCGCGCTCGTCCTCACATGCGGCTGAGCGATGCCGAGGTGTTGCGCTTCGGGGAGGAGACGGGCGGTGCCGCGCAGGCCGAGGAAACGCCCGCGCCCGCGGCGCGGCCGGGGCGGGGCAAACGTATCCTCGTGCTCGGATTCGGTCCTCTTCCGTTCGAGAAGGCGCGGCTGCTCAATCCCCGCGCCATTCGCACCTGGCATGTGGCGGAGGCGCTGGCGGCCGACGGACACGAGGTGACGCTCGTCGCCTGCCGCACGCCGGACAGTTATCTGGACGGAGCCGCCCGCGCGCCGGTGCTGCGGTTTGGCGCAGAGCGCCTGATCGCCTACTCGGCGACGTCGGAGGTGTTGGAGCAGAGCGACTTCCTTCAGCGGATGTGCGACCGCACCCACCCGGAGGCGATCGTCTCCGTGCACGCCTACAGCGGCTGGCTTGCCTCCCGCCTGGATACGGAGGCCCCCCTGTGGGCCGACCTCACGCCCTGCGCCACCAGCGAGGCCCAGGCGCGGGTTTCGCCGCAGGATCGGGCGGCCGCCATGGCGCGGACCTGGGAATGGGAGCGGGCCGCCCTCGCCAGGGCCGATTCGGCCTCGGTGGTCTCGGAGAGGCAGGGGTACGCGGTCCTGGGCGAACTGGCCGCCATCGGCCGCATGGGCGACAGCGCGACCACGCAGGGGTTTCTCCACCATATTCCGTGCGCCATCGAGAGCGCTCCCTACCGCCACGACCGGCGCGTGCTGCGGGGGCGGGCAGTCGGCGAGGATGACTTCGTCATCCTCTGGTCGGGGGGATATGACGCGGGATGTGATGTAGAGACGCTTTTCGACGGAGTGGCCGCCGCGATGAGGCAGGAGCCGCGCGTGAAGTTCGTGTCCATCGGAGGGGCGCGCCCCGGCGAGGACGACGATACCTACTACCGTTTCCGCTGCCGCGCGGAGGAGAGCGACCTCGCCAGCCGCTTCACCTTCCTGGGGTGGGTGCTGCCGGGCGAGGTGCCTAGTTACTACTTCGAGAGCGATGTGGGAATCGTCATCGAGCGGGACAGCCCCGACCTGAGATTCGGGTGCCGCTACCGCCTGTTGGACATGATGCGCGCGGGCATGCCGGTGGTCTGCACGCAGGGAAGCGAAATCAGCGAGGTGATACGGGAGCAGCACCTGGGCTTGACCCCGGCCCCCGGCTCCGCGGAGGAGGTGACGGAGGCGATCCTCTCTCTGGCGCGGGATGAGTCTCTGCGCAGGCGATACGGGGAACGGGCCAGGCAATGGGTCTTCAAGCAGCGCCCGGCCTCCCGCGTGATGGCCCCCCTGCGGGCCTGGGCGAGGAATCCCCAGTCGGCCGCCGACCGCGGGCGCGTTACTGTCCCGGTCTCCCGCGGCTGGCAGCCCAGGGGCAGGCTCGCCCGCTTCCTGCAACTGTGGGAGACGCAGGGCCGAAGAGCGACCGTCCGCACGGTGCTGGGAGGCGCGGTCTCCATGGTGGCCGACCTGGCGGCGCGGGCGCTGGTGCGTCGGCGAAAGACGGCCGCGTGGGGGCTCGACCCCACCGAGCCGCCTCAATCCATGCTGGTGATACGGGCGGGTGAGGCGAGGATAATGCGCGAGTTGGTGGAGCGCGTTCGCGCGCACTATCCCGAGGTGAAGGTGACGGCGGTGACCCCGGAGGAACTTGCGGAGGAGACGCGATGCGAAACCGACGCCCGGGTGATCGCCGCCCCCGGCGCGGGAGGGACCGGCTACCGCATCACCAGGCGGCTGCTGCGGACCATCCACGGGGGGGAATACGACACCGTGGTGGTGGCCGGCGAGGGCAACCGCCGCGCCGAACTGCTCGCCATGCTCGCGGGGCTGGCCCGCCGGGTGGAGGTGAGAGAGGACGGCGCGGCCCACACCTTCGCCTTCGCCCCCTACAAGCCGCTGGCGCTCCTCGCGCTGGGTGTGCTCGGGGTTGTGGAGAAGGTCGTCCTCACCGCGCTGACCGGCCTGGTATGGAGCGCGCTGCGGGTGGAGGGAAAGGTGTGGCAAGTGAGAATGCTGCGGCGCGGCGCCGCCCGCGGGGAGGGATGAGGGGGACATGGCGCGGCCGGCGGTGTTCCTGGACCGAGACGGCACCATCGTGCGGGAGGTGGAATACCTGCGGGAGCCCTCGCAACTTCGCCTTCTCCCCGGCGCGGCCGCGGCCATCCGGCGGCTGAACGAGGCCGGGATTCCGGTGGTGGTGGTGACCAACCAGTCCGGGATTGCACGCGGCATGTTCACCGAGGACGACCTCCAAGCCGTCCACGACGAACTGCGGCGGCGGCTCGCCGCGCGGGGCGCGCGCCTCGACGCCGTCTACTACTGCCCCCACCACCCGGAAGCAACGGTCAAGGAGTACCGTAAGCGATGCCGGTGCCGGAAGCCCGCGCCCGGGCTGCTGCTGCGCGCCGCGCGGGAGCTGGACCTCGACCTGAAACGCTCGTTCGCGGTGGGAGACAGCGCGCGGGACGCGGAGGCCGGTCGGCGGGCGGGCTGCCGGACTGTGCTCGTGCGCACCGGATATGGAGCGGAGACCGAGAAGGAGTGCGGACAGACATGCGCGGACGCGATCGTGGACGACCTGTCCGCGGCCGTTGACTGGGTGCTGAAGCAGGCGAGAGGCACAGGCGCGACGGCATGAGAACCACCCTGCTCATCATCAATCACAATGGGCGCGCATTGCTCGAGAAGTCGGTCCCGGCGGCCGAGGCGGCCGCCCGCGCGGTGGACGACTGCCAGGTTGCGGTGGTTGACGACGGCAGCACTGATGACAGCGTATCCTATCTCATCCATCACCACCCGGAGGTGAAGGTGCTCGCCTACCGCCACCGCGGCTTCGGGCCCGCGTGCAATGAAGCGGTGGCCTCGTCGGTGGCCGAAGCGGTAGTGCTGCTGAACAGCGATGTGGTGGTCTCCGAGGATTTCCTGCCGCCGCTGCTGGAGGATCTCACACAGCCCGAGGTGTTCGCGGTGGGGTGCAAGTTCCTCAATCCCGACGGCTCGCTGACCGATGCCCTCGGCAACCGCACCTCCGGGGAATGGCGGCGCGGCCTGCTCCACCTCCACCACGAGACCAATCCGGCGAGGCTGAACGAGACCTGCCCGCAACTGTATGCCAACGGCGGAGCGATGGCCTTTCGGCGGGAGCGGTGGAACGCGTTGGGCGGCTTCGATGATCTGTATCACCCGTTCTACTGGGAGGACGTGGACCTCGGCTACCGCGCCTGGGCGCGGGGCTGGCAGGTGTGGTACGAGCCCGCCAGCGTGGTCTATCACGACCAGGGGGGGACCATCGGCCGGCTGTTTCGCAACCGCGAGATCGAGACGATTTCGGCGCGCAACGCGGTGCTGTTCGCCTGGAAGAACCTGCTGGAGCCGCGTCCGTTCCGACGGATGCTGGCCGCGCAGGCGCGATGGACGGCGGACGATGTCCTCATCTCCGACCAGCCGCCCCGCGCCCGCGCCCTGTGGGCCGCGCTGAGGCGAATCCGCGCGGCCGCTCAGCGGAGAGCGCAGGAGCAGCGGGAGAGAGTGCTGTCGGACAGCGCCATCCTGGCCCGCGCGGGGGGGAAGCCCTGGTGAGCGAGCGCGCCGACAACACCCTTCTGCTCACCTTCGCCCGCCGCGGCGAGGAGGACGCCATCCGCGGGGCGCTGGGCGCGCTGCAAAGTGCGCGGCCGGAGGCGGTCGTGTTCGCGGTGGCGACCCCGGAATCGGAAGGGCCTCTGCGCGCGATGGGCCTTGACGAGCTGGTCGTGTTGGACGCGTCGCGTTCTGCGCTCGCGGTGCTGCGGGAGGCCGCGGCGCGGCGGCCCACGGCGGCCGCCATCGTCTACTCCGACGACACGTGGCGCGGGCATTTGAAGTTGGAAATCGTCGCCCTCTGGAGCCGCGCCCGCACGGTCTACCGGTGCGGCCCCCACGAACGCGTGCAGGAGGTGGGGAGACTGCAACTGCTGGCATCAGTGGCGGGCAAGACCGCGCAGGCCGCGCTGTGGCTGTGCGCGGGCGCGCTCGCCGCGGGGACTGCGTTCTGCTGGCTGAGGGCGACACAACTGCTTGCCGGAGGCAACCGTGCGCATCGGGCTTGACGCGCGCACCCTGGCCGCCGAGGAGCGGAGCGGGGTAGAGCGCTATGTGGTCAACCTGGTGCGCGCCCTCGCGCAATTCGCGGACGCCCCCGAAATCATCGCCTACACCGACCGCCCGGTCGCGGACCCGGACCTCGCCGCGCTGCTGGCGCGGCCGCCCTTCTCCGCCCGCGTCGTGCGCGCTCCCCGCGGCTGGCTCCAGGTGGCCCTTCCCCTCCATCTGCGGCGGGACCGCGTCTCCCTGGCCCATTTCCCCAGCACCATTCTCCCCCGCCTCCTCCCCTGCCCCGCGGTCGTTACCGTCCACGACCTGGCCTGGAAACGATTTCCCGAGACCTATGACCCGGCCGACCTGAAGATGCAGGAGGAGGCATTGAAGTCCGCGCGCCGGGCGGCCCACGTGATCGCAGTGTCGGAGGCGACGGCCCGCGACCTGCGGGAGGCGGGGCTGGACGAGAAACGAATCACCGTAATCCCGCTGGGCGTGTCGGCGCGGTTCTCTCCCGACGGCCCCGCGCTCAGCCCCGACGCGTTTCCCGGCGCGGAGCGGCTGGCCGACGGGTACGTCTTGTCCACGGCCGCCCTGCGGCCGCGCAAGAACCTCGGAAGGCTGATCGCGGCCTACCGGCAGGTGAGGGAGCAACTGGCCGCGCCTCCGCTGGTGCTGGCGGGCGGGATGACCGGGCACGGGCGGGAATTGCAGGCACGGGCCGGGGAATTGGGGATCGCCGAGCATGTCCTCTTCCCGGGCTACATGTCCGACGACCTGTTGCCCGCGCTGTACCGCGGTGCGACCGCCTTCGCGTATCCGTCGCTCTACGAGGGCTTCGGGCTTCCGGTGCTGGAGGCGATGGCCTCCGGTGTGCCCGTGCTCACCTCCAACATCTCCGGCACCGCGGAGGTG
>JALGTT010000058.1 GCA_029821235.1 Candidatus Hebobacteria bacterium
CCTGTCTCGAAGTCGTGAGCGAAGAAGACGTTGCCTTTGGCGGCCATCCAAGCCCCTCCGATCAATCCCCTTGGTTGTATTCATGGGGGCTTTTCCGAAAATAGCATTACCACATCGCGTCTGTGATGAAACACCGTTTCACGGCATAGTATGTTTTGACCCGCAACGCCAGACCCTGCTCGCAGGAACGCATGGGGGGCCCTTTTGCGTCGGCAGCGCGCCCTGTGCTATCATGCGGCACACATTACTTGGAGGACAGTCAGGTGCTGAAGATTGCAGTGATTCCCGGCGATGGCATCGGCCCGGAGGTAGTGAGGGAGGGGTTGAAGGTGCTGGCGGCGGCTGCGAAGGCGGCCGACGTGAAGTACGACACGGTGGAGTACGATTTCGGGGGGGACCGCTATCTCGCCTCGGGCGAGGTGCTGCCCAAGGGGGCGCTGGAGGAGTTGGCGCAGTTTGATGCCATCTACCTGGGGGCGGTGGGGCACCCCGAGGTGGCGCCCGGTATCCTGGAGAAGGAACTGTTGCTGGCGATCCGGTTCGGGCTGGATCAGTACGTGAATCTCCGCCCCATCAAACTCTACCCGGGGGTCTGGACGCCCATCAAAGACAAGGGTCCCGAGGAGATTGACTTCGTGGTGGTGAGGGAGAACACCGAGGACATGTATGTGGGCACCGGCGGGTTCACCCACTACGGCACCCCGCAGGAGGTGGCCACCCAGGTGGCGGTGTACACGCGGCGGGGGACGGAGCGCGTCATCCGCTATGCCTTCGAGTTGGCGCGGAAGAGGAACCGGAAGAAGAAACTGACCATGGTGGACAAGTCCAATGTGCTCACCTATGGACACGACCTGTGGGTGCGCACCTTCGCGGAAGTGGGGGAGGAGTACCCGGATATCGAGAAGGATCACGCCTATGTGGACGCGACCTGCATGTGGATGGTGAAGAACCCGGAGTGGTTCGACGTGATCGTGACCACCAACATGTTCGGCGACATAATCACCGATCTGGGGGCGATGGTGCAGGGAGGGATGGGCATCGCCGCCTCCGGCAACATCAACCCCGAGGGTGTGTCCATGTTCGAGCCTATTCACGGCTCCGCCCCCAAGTACGCGGGACTGAACAAGGCGAACCCGATGGCGGCGATCTGCGCGGTGCAGATGCTGCTCGAGCACGTGGGAGCGACGGAGGCGGCCGAGCGGGTGGAGAAGGCGATCGCCGACGTGCTCGCCAGCGGCAGGATCCCCGATCTCTCCGCGGGCAAGTGCCCGCCAACGAGCGAGATAGGGGACATGGTGGCGGAGGCGGTGTAGCGCAGAGACCTCGGGCCGCACTGTCCGGCAGTTTCCAGGCTCGCGTCACGAGCGCCCGGGGAGACGGCGGATCGGCGGGACGACAGCAGTCATGACATCAGGAGTTGAAACGAAACCACCGCGGGAGGGGGCGGTCACCTGGAGGGCGGTGATCATCGCCTTCCTATTGCTGGTCGCGCTCGCGCCGGCCGCGTTCTATGGCGAGTTGGTGCACATGGCGACGTATCAGTTCGCCTCCGGCGTACCCGCGATGGCGCCGCTGGTGGTGCTGATGCTGCTGGCGGCGGCAAACCCCCTGGCAGGGCGCATGGGGCTCCGGGGACTGACGCGGCGCGAACTGCTCACCATCTATTCCATCGTGTTGGTGGGCGCGCCGCTGGTGTCTCACGGCATCCTCGCCTGGATGCTCCCGCATTCGCTGATCCAGCACTACCTGGCGCGGGCGCAGCCGGAGTGGGAGACCGGAGTGCTCCCGTATCTGCCGACCTGGTTCTCGCCGACCCAGACGGAGGCGGTGGAGGGATACTTCGTCGGCCGTGCTTCGGTGCCGTGGGCCCTGTGGTGGACACCACTGGCGGCGTGGGGCTCGTTCATGCTGGCCCTGTTTGTGTCCACCTTGTGTCTGGTGGTGCTGTTCAGGGCACAGTGGATCTCGCACGAGCGGCTGAGCTTCCCCATCGCACAGGTGCCGCTGGAGATGGTGAGAGAAGAGGGGAAGGGTGAGCGCCGCGTGGGTCGGCTGCCGGTGGCATGGATGTTCTGGATCGGGTTCCTGATCTCGTTCGGCGCTGCCTTTCTCAGCCGGCTATCGGCGATCTTCCCGGCGATTCCCGCCATCCCCTTGGGTGAGACGGTGCTGATACCCTGGCAGAAGGTGGGTCCGCTGGCCGGGTTGGGGGACATCTGGCTGGTGCTGTATCCCTGGATGATCGCCATTGCCTATTTGATTCCCAAGGAACTTTCGTTCTCGTGCTGGTTCTTCTGGCTGGTGCGCGTGGGGCTGACGGTGCTCGCCATCACCGCGGGGGCTGCGCCGCAGAAGCCGGAGGAGTGGTGGTCGAGCACATTCCCCGCGCCCTATCATCAGGGCGGCGGAGCGGTGCTCGCGCTGGGCCTGTGGGTGCTGTGGACGGGCCGGCGGCACGTGCTGCGGGCCGTGCGGATGGCGTTCACTTTCCGCGGGCCGGGGGCCGAGGAGGGTGCCCCGCTCGCCTATCGCTGGGTACTGTTGGGGTTCGTCGTCTCCTTCGGTTATCTCATCTATTTCTGCTGGGCGGCGGGGTGCCGGCCCATCGTGGGGATGGCGATCGTCGGGCTGATTGTCGCATACTACATGATGTGGGCGCGGCTGAGGGCGGAGACGGGACTGGGGTTCGTGCCGTTTCCGTTGATCGTGAACAGCATGTTGGTGACGGTGTTCGGCAGCGCGGCCTTCCGACCGCGAGAGATCGCCACCCTGATGAACGTGCGCTGGGCGTACTTCCCAGGATTCGGGGAGTCGTTCGAGGTGTGCACCGGCAACAGCCTGGACAGTTTCAAGATCGCGGACTCGGCGCGCATACCTGCCCGTCCGTTGCTGGCGGCCTTGACGGCGGGATTCGTGGTGGCGCTGGTGGTGGGGATCTACACGGTGCTGACGGGCATGTACCACTACGGATTCCTAAACCTCCGCGCCGCCCTCAGCGGCGGAGGCTGGTTGGGCGGGCAGCTCCGATCAGATGGGGCGGGGATCTTCGACATGCTCACCAACCCCCAGCAGTACGACGCCAACGGGATCATCGCGATGGGGGCCGGGGCAGTGATCGCGGTGGCGCTGGGGATGATGCGTCTGCGGTTCTGGTGGTGGCCCTTCCACCCCATCGGATACCTGGCCTCCAATTGCTGGGGCATGCACTGGTACTTCATGCCCTTCTTTATTGGGTGGCTGCTCAAATTGCTGGCGATCCGCTACGGGGGCCTGCGCCTGTACCGGGCCACGATGCCGATGGCGATCGGGCTGATCGTGGGGGACATGGCCAATCAGGCATTCTGGGTGGTCGTGACCTTGATCGTGGGGCACCCGTTGTGATGGCCGCGCGCGCCTGATCATCCCGCTGTCCTACCCGCCGCCCGCGCGACGGAATGCCCGCTGTATTGCCCTTCCGCCGGGTCCCGCACGAGTGCCGAGCATGCCGCCGCCCAAATCTTCGCCCGTCTTTCACAGTTCCTTCACAGGCATTCCTGATAATCAAGAGGCAGGGAATTGGGAAGGCCGGATATGCTCTCGGTCGAGGTGAGAAAGGCTCTCACGGAGTTTGAGCTGGCGGTCACCTTCCAGGCGAAGGCGGCGGAGACGGTGGTGATCATCGGCCCCAGCGGATGTGGCAAGACCACCACGCTGAACATCATCGCGGGTCTGGTGAGGCCGGACGAGGGAAGGGTGGCGCTCGGCGACCGCGTGCTGGTGGACCGCGCCGCGGGCGTAGAGCTGCCGACCGCGCAGCGCAATGTCGGCTATGTGTTCCAGGAGTTCGCGCTGTTCCCCCATCTCACGGTGGCCGAGAACATCGCCTATGGGCTGCGCGCCCGGCGCCAGCCGCGGGAGTTGATCGCGCGCAAGGTGGAGGAGGCGATCTCGCTGCTGGGGATCCATGCCCTGCGCGACCGCCGCCCGACCGCTCTCTCCGGCGGAGAGCGGCAGCGGGTGGCGCTGGCGAGGGCGATCGCCTGTGACGCTCAGATTCTGCTGTTGGACGAGCCCCTGGGATCGCTGGACGCGCAGACGAGAAACCGCGTGCGCGGGGAACTTCATCGCCTGCTGAAGACCCTGGGCCGGATCGCGGTGATGGTGACCCACGACTACATAGATGCGCTCACCTTCGGCGATCGGATCTGCGTGATGGAGCGGGGCCAGGTGTTGCAGGCGGGGGAGAGGCAGGACCTGCTTCGGCATCCCAAATCCCGTTTCGTGGCCGAACTGACCGGGGTGAATTTCTTCGAGGGCACCGTCAGCCCCGAGCGGCGAGACGGGCTGACCGAGATCTGGATAGGGGACTCGCGGCTGTATGCCGCGGCCAACCATCAGGAGATGGGAGACACGCTGCTCACCTTCTTCCCGAGCGATGTCAGCCTCAACCGCCAGCCCCCCTCCGGCTCGCCGCGCAACGTCTATCGCTCTCAGGTGCGGGAACTGGTTCATCTGGGGGACAAGGTGCGGGTTTCCCTGAATGGCGCGCTGCCGATGTGCGCGGAGATCACGGCCAGCGCGTTGGAGGAGTTGGGGATTGCGGAGGGAGACAAAGTCTACGCCTCGGTGAAGGCCACCGCGGTCAAGTTGTATCGGTAGCGCCTCCGGCCGGCGAGGCCGGCGGACACAGGGAGATGGTGGAAATGACAGCAGGAAGAGTGATCGGGATAACGGCAGTCTGTCTGGCGGCGGTGGGAGGGCTGCTGTGGGTGGCCCGCGCGGGCCGTCAGGCGCCGGCCCCCGCGGAGCGGCCGGTGACCCTGATGGTGCACGCGGGAGCGGGAATCCGGCCCGCCCTCGACGAACTGGGCGCGCGCTACACCGCGGAGACCGGGGTGAAGATCGAATACAATTACAAAGGCTCCGGGTGTCTTCTCGCCGACATCTGCGCCTCCCGGAAGGGGGATGCCTACATACCGGGAGAACTCTACTACATAGAGCAGGCGGTGCAGCGCGACCTGGTCTCCGAGTACCGCGTGGTGGCCAATCTCACCACCGTCCTGGTGGTGCAGCCGGGCAATCCCAAGGGAATCGAGGACATCCGCGATCTGACGCGGCCGGGGATGCGCGTGGGCATCGGAGAGCCCGAGATGGTGGCCGTGGGACGGGCCGCCCGGGAGGTTCTCACTCGCGCCGGCGTGTGGGACAAGATGAAGCGGAACATCGTGATGGAGGGGCAGAATGTGTCCGAGGTGGGCAACGCGGTGAAGTTGGGGCACATAGACGCGGGGATCGTGTGGGATGCCACCGCCGCGCTCTACAGCCCACGGGAGTTGACCACCGTCGAGGTTCCCGAGAAGTGGCGGGTGGTGTCTCCGGTGCCGGTGGGGGTGCTGAGTTTCTCCCGCTTCCCGGAGGAGTCGAAGCAGTTCCTGGCCTTCCTGGCCAGCGACGAGGCGGAACAGGTGTTCAAGAAGCACGGCTTCGCCACCCCCGTCCCTGAAGCGCAGAAGAAGCCCGTTACGAAGGGGGAGGGCGTTTGACCACCAGCGCGGCACAACCGGCCGGCGGGGACCTCGGAAACAAGTTCTTCTCGGCCCTGCTGGTCAGCTTCCTGGTGCTCTTCCTGGCCGCCTCCACGTTGCTGTTGCTGAGCAATGTCTGGTATCTGGCGGAAGCGAAGGATTCACTGGGGAAGAGCGGGTGGAGCATATTCGTGGAGTCGCTGCACAACCCGCAGACCCACTTCGCGGTGAAACTCAGCGTCTTCTCCGCCGCCATCTCGGCGCTGGTGTGCATGATCGTCGCCATACCCGCGGCCTACAGCCTCTCCCGGTTCCGGTTCCCCTTCTCAGGGGTGGTGGACACCCTGCTCGACCTGCCCATCGTGCTCCCCCCTCCGGTAATCGGCATCAGCCTCCTGATCTTCTTTCGTACGCCGGCGGGAGACGTGGTCAACCATCTCACCCCGGAGTGGTTGGTGTCGGCGATCAACTGGCTGCTTTCCCTGGCCTTGGGAGAGCGGGTGCTGGAGAACGGCGCGTGGGTGACGAAGGGGGAGATCTGGGACGACGGCACCACGTGGGTGTACACCACCCGGGGAATCATCCTGGCGCAGTTCTTCGCCGCGTGCTCGTTCGGCGTACGGGCGGTGAAGGCCGCCTTCGACACCGTCGGCGTGCGACACGAGCAAGTGGCCCGGACTCTTGGATGCACGCGTCGTCAGGCTTTCTTCAAGGTGGTGCTGCCGATGGCGCGCAATGGCATCGTGGCGGGGGCGGTGATGACCTGGGCGAGGGCGATTGCCGAATTCGGGCCGATTCTCTTCTTCTGCAGCGCGGTGCAGTGGAAGACCGAGGTGATGCCCATCCGCATGTTCCTGCTCAACGCGGCCTCGCAGATCGAGGAGGCGACCGCGCTGGTGATCATCATGATTCTCATCTCCGCCCTCACCCTGCTGGTGTTCAAGCGCCTCGGGGGGAGAGGATACCTGTGGTAGCGCCGATGAGGCGGAACAGAGAGAAGATTCGCAGTCGCGAGACTGGACGAATAGCACGATTCTACGGGAGGCAGTGAAACCATGGTCAAGCTGAGATTGTTCTCCAGCCTGCGGGAGTTGGCGGGAGCAAAAGAGGTGGAACTGGAGGGCGAGGTCCAGGCGGTGAAGGACGCGCTGAAGAGGTTCGCCGAGAAGTACGGCGAGAAGGCGCAGCAGATTCTCTTCGACCAGCAGGGAGAGGTGTGGTCGAGCGTGCTGCTGCTGGTGAACGGGGAGGCCGCGGAGAACGGGCCGGAGACACGGGTGAAGGACGGCGATGTGATCTCCGTCTTGCTGCCCACGGCGGGGGGATAGAGGCGGCGATGTCCGCAGCCCCGGTGCAGGTGAGGGGAGTCTCCATTCGCCTCGGCGAATTCGCGGTCCACGACGCCACCATGGAGGTGCCGGCCGGCGATTACTTCGTGCTGCTCGGGCCCACGGGCGCCGGCAAGACGGTGCTGCTGGAGTGCATCGCGGGGCTGCACCGGCCGGAGCGCGGGGAGGTGCTGGTGGGCGGGGTGCGGATCAATGAACTGCCTCCGGAGAGGCGGAACCTGGGCTATCTGCCCCAGGACTACGCGCTCTTCCCCCACCTGAACGTGCGGGACAACATCGGCTTCGGCATGGCGCTTCGAGGGCGGCCGCCGCGCGAGATAGCGCGCAAGGTGGAGGAACTGGCGGAGATGCTGAGCATCACGCATCTGCTCCATCGGTCGGCGCGCGCCCTGGCCATCGGCCCCCAGGTGCTGCTCTTGGACGAGCCGCTGAGCGCCCTGGATGAGCAGACCCGGGAGGGGTTGTGCGGAGAACTTAGGCGCATGCACCAGGCGCTGGGGACCACCACGGTGCACGTCTCGCACAACTTCGAGGAGACCTTGATGGTGGCCGACCGGATCGGGATCATCCACCAGGGGCGGATGCAGCAGGTGGGCGCCCCGGAGGAGATCTTCCGGAGGCCGGCCTCCGAATTCGTGGCGCGGTTCGTGCGGTCGGACAACATCCTCCGGGGGCGCGCGGCCCGGCGCGACGGCATGTTGACGGTGCAGGTGGGGGAGAAGGAGTTCCGGGTGCGCGGCGGCCCGGAGGGGGAGGTGCTGCTCACCATC
>JALGTT010000416.1 GCA_029821235.1 Candidatus Hebobacteria bacterium
CCGTCCACCGCCTCGCCGCCCGTGTTGTGGATGTCCACCGGCAGACGGCTGTGCCAGTAGCCGTCATTGCCAAGATAGAGGGGGTGATGCCAGTCATCGGCCGCAGACAAGGGGAGACAGAGGAGAACGCCGAGCAGACCTGCCAGCACAACGATCTTCAGCGCGCGCATGCCGATCACTCCAGGGAGCCCAGAAGGTATTCTCGTCTCTGAGAGTATGCCACGTGGGAGGGAGGAGTGCAATATGTCTCGCGGCGCCGCGCCTTTTCTGTAGGGCTGGCGTTCCTACGCCAGCCATGGCGGGCATGGGATCCCACTTCGCCAAGGCTTCGTAGGACAAGGCTGCCCGCCCGACAAGACGAATGCGTAGCGAGCAATGTCAGAACGACAAAGCCCGGCCTCATCCCATCATTGGTGTCACGCGGGATAGTGGCACAGGCAGTCTGCCTGTGCCGGCGGGGATAGGTATCCCCGCCCTACAGCAAAGCGTGGTGCATAACGTCAAGACGGAAGGGAGCGGCGGGCGAATCCGTGTTTGGCCGCCTGCTGGGACCATTCCGGCTCCGATTCCTCTTCGTACCGCCGGTCCCAGCGCCATGGCACCTGGTCGCCGGTGGCGAGGAACCACTCCAGCATGGCGGCGGCTAGCTCGCGCCGCACTTCCTCCAGGGACGGGTCGTCAATGAGGTTGTGCACCTCGTCGGGATCGGTCTCCAGGTGGTAGAGTTCGTCCGTGTCGTAGAGGCGGCGCACGTATTTCCAGTCCCGCGACCGGATCATCACCGCTTTGCCGTGGACTTCCGGGCGTTCGCACTGGAGCGCCACCCGCGCCCAGTATATGTTCTCCCTCGGGTAGGGCCTCTCATGGGTGTGCACCTCTGTCGCCAGGGCCCCGCCTTCGCTGAAGACGTACTGGCGATGTTCGGCGGTCTCCCCTCGCAGGAGCGGCAACAGGGAACGGCCCGCAGGAGCGGCAACAGGGAACGGCCGAAGTGGGTGTGGCCGAGGGCGACTCCGCAGGCCTCGGCCAGGGTGGGCAGGAGATCTATCATCTCCACCAGCGCCTCGCTGGGCGCGGCCAGGGGCCGGCAACCGGGCACGCGGATGGCGAAGGGGACATTGGTGAGGACATCCTCGAAGGTGTTCTGGTTCTTCTCCGCCAGCAGGTAGTCGCCCGCGAAGTCGCCGTGGTCCGAGGTGGCCGCGACGATGGTGTGCTCCCACGCGCCCTGTTCCTTCAGGGCGCCCAGTATCCACCCCAGGTTGCGGTCCACCTTCGTGATCATCCCATAGTAGACCGCCACCATCTCGCGCAGTTCGTCCTCCGTCATCTCGTCCATGCGCATGCGCTGGTGGATGAGTTTGAGGATCTCCGGCTTTCCGGCGAATCCCTCGGGCGGCCGGACGGGGAGGGGCACGGCCGCGCGGTCATACTGAGAGAAAAAGGGTTCCGACACCGCGTACGGGGGATGGGGATAGACCTGGTTGATGAGCATGAAGTAGGGCTCGGCCGAAGGGTGCGCAATGAACTCCACCGCCTGTTGTGCGACGTAGTCGTCGCCGAGCGACATCCCGAAGTTCTCCGGCATCTCTCCCCACAGGAAGGTGTGGTACAGGCGATCCCCCGGCCGCCACGGGCCCTCGTTCACGGTCTTCCTGCCCCCGGTGCCCTGCACCCGGTCGTGGCACGAGTCGCCAATCGCCTCCTCGGCGATCATGTCGTTCTTGCCGCCCCACCACACGTGATAGCCCGCCTCCTTGAAGTATCGCAGCATGTTGGGCTCGTGCGCCCGGAGCATGTGGTGCATGGTGCGGTGGCCGTTCACGTGGCAATACCAGCCGCTGGCCATGGAGGCGCGGCTCGGCGTGCTCACCGGGTTCTGTACGAAGCACCTGGTGAAGCCGGCGCCCTCCGCAGCCAGCCGGTCCATGTTCGGGGTCTGCACCACCGGATTGCCGCAGTATCCGGTGTCCTTCGCTCGCCACTGATCGGTGACGAAGAGCACGACGTTGGGCGGTCTCTGACTTGCCATGGGAATGTCCTTCCGCCTCTTGACGGCATCTCCTCTGGCCGGCCGGGGAGGGCCGGCGGCGGGGCGGC
>JALGTT010000059.1 GCA_029821235.1 Candidatus Hebobacteria bacterium
ACGCTCAGCCAGGCGAGGAGGCCGCCCAGGACCGCGGCATATCCGATGGCCTCGTTCATTTCCACGTATGTCCACCGCTTGGTGCCCGGCAGCGCGGTGGCGGCGAGCGCGATCACCAGGGTGGTGAGGGTGGTGAGGGAGAGGACTCGCAGGAGGAACGACCGCAGGGGCACCCGCCAGTGGGAGAGATAGGTCCCCCGCGGACGGGCATGACCCACCACGAGCGCGAGGAGAAGGACCCAGATGAGGCCGAAGATCCAGGTCGCCCTGCGGACCGGCGGGGCGGTGGTCCAGCATCGCCGCCAAATGGCCGCGAACATCTCCCCCCACGGCGCGCGGCGCGGCCGGTGGAGGCGCAGGCGGCCGTCCTGGTAGACGAGCCAAGCTTCTCCGTCGGTCCCTCCGGCGGCAGAACCGCCGCCGGGGTACTGCACCCACATGCCGCGGGGCGAAACACACACCTGGAAGGGTATTCCTTTCTCCTGCAGGAGGCTGGCGAGAATGAGGGCCCTCGCCTCCTCGTCGCCGGCTCCGACCCGGACGGCCTCCCCGGGAGTGGCGAGATACCAGGGCACGCGGTAGATCTGCCAGTCCGCGGCCGGAAGCAGCAGGCCGTCCACGAAGACCGGCAGGTCCTCGGCCCGGTCGGGGGTCTGCCAGCCCATACGCTCCGCCAGATGAGGATCGGTGGGGAGGCGGGACAGGCGGGCGGCACTGCGGAGGAAGGCGAGCGGGTTGGGGTAGCAGGACAGGAATGTCCACAGGAGCGCCCCCACCAGGAAGCAGATGAGGCGCCTGCCCGGGGTAAGGGGGCCCCGGCGCGCGCTGGAGGAGGAGTTCATCCCGCCTGCCCCAGCAGGCGGGCGAGGCGTTCCTGGATCTTGCCCGCGTGGGTTCCACGCCAATAGATGCGTTGGCAGGAGGGACAGCGGACGAAAGTCTCCTGCGTGGCGTAGACATAGGGAGGGACGCGCGATCTGACCGCCTCCTTGGGGATGGGTTCGAGGAGGTGATTGCAGACCATACATCGGCTGAGGGGGCGGGCCTGGGAGAGGTCCAGGGGGGCCTCCTCCGCCACCTGGCGGAGTTGCTGTTCGAGGTGGTCGTCCCTCACGAAGATGATTCTGACTCCTTTCCGTCGTGCCAGCAGCGTGTCCCGGGTGATGAGAATGGCATCCTTCTCACGCGCCCAGGCCAACAGTTGGGCGTCCTCTGCAAAAGGATGATAGGTGACGTCGAACCCGAACGCGCGCAGCCATTTCGCCAGGCGTCCCACCATGCAGTCGGCTACGAAACATGGAGCCATGACCGGGCCACCTCTGCGGAGAGAGAGTTCTGCGAGAGGAGAGGAGGCCCCTGCTCATGCGGAATGCTCAGGAGGAGATGACCTGAATGAACTGCTCTGTGAGTTGGGGATCGAGCGCGGCACCGGCGAGGCGGCGCAGTTCCGTGAGGGCCTCCCGTTCGGAGTAGCCGGGGCGGCCGGGGGTGCCGGTGCGGAGGCGGTCATAGGTGTTGGCCACCGCGACGATCCTGGCGAGCAGGGGAATCGCCTCTCCCTCCAAGCCCTCGGGATAGCCCTTGCCGTCCCACCGCTCGTGGTGGTAGCGGACGGCGACCAGGGCGGGGCTGAGAAACTCGATGGGCTGGAGGATGCTGATGCCGATCAGGGGGTGCATGCGGTCCATCATCTCGTCGGCCATGCCGAGGTGCCCGGAGGAGGGGGCGCCGCCCTCGCCGACGCCGATGCGGCCGATGTCGTGCAGGGTGGCCCCGAACCGGAGGGTCTCCATCTCCTCGGGGCTGAGGCCGAGGGCGCGGCCCAGTTGCAGCGCATAGTCGGTCACCCGCTCGGAGTGGCCCATGGTATAGGGATCCTTGGCCTCGATGGCGCGGGCGAGCGCGTTCACCGTCTCCCAGTAGGAGCGCCGCAGGTTCTCGTGGAGGCGTGCATTGTGGATGGCGACGGAGGCGTGCTCGGCGAAGGAGCGCAGCAGCCGGCGCTCTCTCCGCTCCCACTGGTGTCTGACGCCGGAGTAGACGCCGAGGACGCCGAACACCTCGCCGCCGCGGCTGAGGGGGAGGGCGAGCAGGGAGACCAATCCCTCCTCCTTCGCCCCCTCCCGGTGCACGAACCGCGGGTCGGCCTGCACGTCGAGCACGGTGACCGTGCGGCCCGAGACCACCTGCTGGTAGATGGGATTCTCCGACAGGCGCAGCGGCCCGCGCGCCAGGAAGTCGAGCCCGAGGCCGTAGGAGGCGGCGGGCACGAGTTGTTCGCGGTCCCGGTCCAGCAGCCGGATGCAGCAGGCCTTGGCGGAGGTGATGCGGACCGCGGTGCCCGCGATGGTGCGGAGCACCTCGTTGATGCGCAGGGAGCTGCTGACCAGGTAGGACATCTCGGCCAGGGTGGAGGCCTCCTCGCGGCGCTCCCGCATCTTGGTGAACATGCGCGCGGTCATGATGCCGACGAAGTAGAAGATGGCCCCCCGCGTCACCATGTCGGCGATGGGCTGCACCCCGCCCACGATCACCTTGGCGGGAAGCACCGCGGCGAGGAGGGCGGCGGCGAAGGCGGTGACGATGGCGCCGAGGTCACCCAGCACGTAGGCGGCGATGACGATGGGGATGTAGTACAAGTGGATGAGGCCGCTGGGGGCCCCTCCGTTGTAGTAACTGAGCCAGGTCACGAGCACCAGGCCGAGGCTGATGCCGATGCCCGTGAGCAGAGACCCGGGGTCGCGCCAGGGTGATCTCATGGGCGCGGTTTCCTCCCGGCCGGCGCGGGTGCAGGGTTCGGTTGTTCGCAGAGGTTGGGGTTGTTCATCTTCATCACTGTTTTCCACACAAGGGGAGTATACCCCTCCGTATGCAGAAGTGCGAGACAACTGAGGTGTGACGCGCGCGGCCCCGGGGCAAAAGATGGCGAATGGAGGGCACATCGCTGGAGGCTGGTAATGGCATGGGACGGAATTATCGGCCAAGATGGCTGTTAACAAGATGGTGCGCGACGTGGTAGACTTCGTATGTCCGCGTGGTGGGTCAGCGGGGGGACGGACATGGGAGGCGGAGAGAACAGTGGCCCAGCAGAAGGTGAGCGGTGCAACCGCCGCAGTCGTCATCGGCATCGCCCTGGTGGTGTTCGTGGTGGTGTTCGGGCGGTCGTCGCTGGCGCCGGAGGACAAGCCCCCGTTTCAGCTGCCCCCGGAACCTCCGGTGGAACAGAAAGAATTGACGGCCGTGCGGCAGGGACTGGAGCCGCTGGGGATCAGCGTGGTGATGCCCCCGCTGGTCGAAGACCGGCGGCGAGGGGTGCGGGTGGCGGCGGTGAAAGCCGGGAGCGTGGCGGACGCGGCCGGAATTCAACCCGGGGACCTTCTGGTGAGTTTCGATGGGCGGCCGCTGATGCAGCCGATGAATCTGGTGGCGGCCGTCAACCTGGCGAAACCGGAGGCGGTCTGCGAGGTGGTCCTCGAGCGAGACGGCGAGGAGATGACGGTGAAGGTCACGGGGCTGGTGCCCCTCCCGCCTGAGGAACTGAACCGACTGGTCTTCTGAGGCGAAGGGAGCGCGAGAGACCCCAGAGGTGCTAAAGGGCGATGAGAAAGAAGGGTCAACGACAAGGACAAGACGTCAGGTTCCTGGTGCTGGCGATGGGCACCCTGGCCGTGGCGATCGCCATCATGATCGGCGTGAAGGCGCTGTCCAGCCGGCCCGCAAAGCGGCCGGCGAAAAAGCCCGCGACGGAGGAGAAGGCAAAGCCGGAGCCGGAGCCGGAGCCGGAGGCCGTCCCCATCACGCGCGATCCGTTCCGCGGGGAGACGCAGAGCAACACGACTTCGAAGGCCAGGGCCAAGGGCAAAGGCAGACGAGGGACGAGGTCGGATGAGCTGAGGCTGGTGGGGATCATGTCTGGCAATCCGCCGCTGGCGGTGCTGCGCAAGGGGGATCGGCGATACTATGTGCGAGCGGGGGAGACGGCGGCGGGCTATACGGTGTCTTCCGTGGGCCGCCAGAGCGTCACTCTGGTGAAGGGGGAGGAGCGGCTGGTGCTGCAGTTGCGTCCTCCCAGCCCGGAGGACGAAGAAGAGTAGCAACGGGCCGGGGTTGTCGGGCGCAGAGGCGCAGAGGTCTCGCTCCGGGAACGCGGCGCGGGTAAGAGAGGTGAGAGATGGCGCGAGAGGATTTTCCGGTGATGTACTCCAACCTGGTGCGGATCACCCACGCGGGGCTCGAGTTCCTGCTCGACTTCAAGCGCCTCGGCCCCGAGAACAGGGAAGTGGACTCCGCGCCGACGGTGGTGCGGGTGGTGCTGAACCCCGTGATCGCGAAGGCCTTTCGCGACGCGATGGTGGAGAACGTACGGCGCTACGAGGAGCAGTTCGGGGAGATTCCCGCTCCCCCGAAGGGGACGGGATCGGTCGTGCACTGAGGCTAGGGGGCGAGAACATGAGAGGCCAACCTGCGCAGGAACGACGACGACGACGGAAGTGCCCGAGTTGCGGCGGCGAGAGCATGATTCGCGGCTGCAAGTTGCCCGGGGTGCAGATCCAGATCGTGGCCCACGACGGCGAGCAGCGCAGCGGCCTGATCGGGCTCTACTCGGATGTGTGCATGGACTGCGGCCTGACCAGTTTCTATGCGCGGCGGGCCGACGTGGACGCCGAACTGCGGCAAATCGAGAACAGAGACGAGAAAACGGACTAGTGAGGCTATGAGGCGGATTCTTCCTCCCTGGGCGCTATTGCTGATCGCAGCCATCTTGTTCATGGCCGGGCTCTTTTGGGTGCGCGCAAACCCGCCCGAGGAGCGCACCCCCCTGGACGAGGCGGTGGCCGACGTGTTGCAGTACGTGGGTATGGAGGTGGAGCCTGAGCCGAGGGAGAAGTCCGGGCTGCTGGTGAAGTCGGTGACGCCCGGGAGCCCGGCGGAGCACGCGGGGGTGAAGGCCGGGGAGCGAGTGGTGGCGGTCGGGGATCGTTCGGTGTGGCACGCGCTGCAGCTCCAGGAATTGATAAACACGGCGATGCGTCGGCCGGGAGGCTGCCTGCTGATGTTGGAGAAGGACGGGCACTACCACAGCGTGGTGCTGGGGTTCGTGCGGCTGCCGGCGCCCCCCACCCACGGGCACTCACACTAGATCATCGAAGCCATCCCATGCGACATGTTGCCTTTATCTACGGCCCCCGGTTCAAGGAATACGATCTGGGGCCCTCCCATCCGATGCGGCCCGCCCGGGTGGAGCGCACCTATGAGTTGATCCGCGCCTGCCACCTGCTGGAGGGTGAGAACGTGCTGTTCTCCAGCCCGCCGGTGGCGTCGGAAGAGCAGATCGCGCTGGTCCACAGCCCGGAGTACATCCAGGCGGTGCGCTCGCCGGACGAAGGCCGGCCCATGTCCACCCCGGCCGAGTTCGGGTTCGGGACCGCGGACAACCCCATCATCCGGGGGATGTATGACGCGAGCGCGCTGGTGGTGGGAGGCTCCGTGCAGGCGGCCGATCTGGTGGCGGAGGGAAAGGTGTCGGCCGCCTTCAACCCGGCCGGAGGGCTGCACCATGCCCACCGGACGCGGGCGGCGGGGTTCTGCGTGTTCAACGATGTGGCGATCGCCATCGCCCATCTCCGGGAGCGGTGCGGGGATGGGGTGAAGATCGCCTATGTGGACATCGACGCGCACCACGGGGACGGGGTCCAGGAGGCCTTCTACGCCTGCCGCGACGTGCTCACCATCTCGGTGCACGAGTGGGGCCGCTATCTCTTTCCGGGGACCGGCTACCCGGAGGAACTCGGCGAGGGGGAGGGGGAGGGGTTTTCCGTGAATCTCCCGCTTGGCCCCAACACCACGGACGAAGTGTACCTGTGGGCTTTCCGGGAGGCGGTCATTCCCCTGCTGGAGGCCTTCGAGCCCGATTTCGTGGTGAGCCAGTTGGGCGCGGACACCCACTTCCACGACCCTCTCACCCACATGTGTCTCACCACTCACGGGTTCGCGGCGGTGGTGGACGAAATCGCGGACCGCGCCCCCAGGTGGATCGCCACTGGGGGAGGAGGCTACGATATCACGGTGGTGCCGCGGGCGTGGACGCTGGCCTTCGCGCGCATGGCCGAGGTCGAGCCCCCCGAACTGATCCCGGAGTCCCAGGCCGACTTGTATCGCTCCTCCAATGACCCGCCTCCGCTCCACGACGACCAAGGCCCCGAGGTCTCGGAGCGGCGAATCGCCGCCGCGCGGCATTTCGCAGAGGAGATGGTGGGTGAGTTGAAGGAACGAGTGTTCCCCTACCACGGCCTGAGCGCGGGGGAGTAACGCGCCCGTAACCCGCGGCCTCCTCCTATCCCATTGGGAACACAAATGGATGATCCGGAAGCACGCGGGGTGGTTGACGGCACACGGCGGGGCGGTGCGGAGGGGTAGAATGGACGCGTGCCGGGGGAGTCTGGCTCGCCCTCAAGTGTGGCGGGCGCGCAGGGGTGTGGAGATGGAGAAGGTCAGTGCAGTCATCAGTCGGGTGGAGGTGGAGGACGATTTCCGGACATGTGCGGGGTGCGGCTATGCCCGCGGTTTCCACGTGTCCTTCATCCCGCGGCAGGACAGGAATTCGCTGGTGGTGATCCTGGTGTGCCCGAACTGCGGCGCCAGGTTCGATATCGGACAGGTGGTCTGGCGGCATCCCGGGCGGGCGAAGGCGAAGGCCTCCAGGGGCGGCCGCGGCGCCCGTCGGCGGTCGGCGGGAGCCAAGCGGTAGGACCTGTCAGTCCGGCTCCAGGCCGGCGGAGAGCGTCTTCCGCATCACCACGCCGTCCTCGCCCGTGTCCGCATAGTACCGGGGGCGGAGGGCGATGGGCCGGAACCCCAGCTTCACGTACAGCGCCTGCGCGGCCAGATTGCTCCAGCGCACCTCCAGGATGATCTGTCGGGCCTGCAGGTCCTCAGCCACCGCTACGAGGTGGGCCAGGAGCCGGGTGCCGAGGCCCCGCCGCCGTTGGTCGGGGTGGACCGCGATGGTGCTGATGTGGGCCTCGTCGGCCACCACCCACATTCCCGCATAGCCAGCCACCTGCCCGCCGACCTGGGCGACGAAGTATCGGCCGTTGGGGTTGCG
>JALGTT010000060.1 GCA_029821235.1 Candidatus Hebobacteria bacterium
AGCGCGGCCGACATCATGAAGCTGGGGATGCTGAAGGCATGGGACGCGCTGCATGCAGAGAACCTGCGGGCCAAGATCCTGCTCCAGGTGCACGACGAACTGCTGCTGGAGGTGCCCGAGGAAGAACTCGCCCCCACCGCCGCCGCCCTCCGCGAAGCCCTCTCCACCGCCTACCAACTCGTCGTCCCCCTCAAAGTGGACCTCAAATCCGGCCCCAACTGGCTGGACATGAAGCCCCTGTAGCGCAGGCCAGTCCGCCGGTCGTCTGGCGGATTCCCAAACCTGGGCCCGGCCCGCCAGGGCCGGCCCCGTGCTGCAGGGCAGGCCACAACGCCTCTTGTCATTCCGAGCACGAGTGCCGGAGGCGTTCGGCGGTGAGAGTGCTAGGCCTGTCCTGAGCGAAGCGAAGGAACGCATCGGGCGACGCTTGCGAAGCGCGTCGCCATCACCTCTCCCCTCTCCCCTTTCACCTCTCCAACCCCTACATCCCCTCCTGCATCCCCTCGATGCGGGCGGCGTATTCCGCCACCAGGGCGTCCGCTCTCTCCCGATCGGCGCTCTCCGCCCGCACGTGCAGGCTGGGCCCGGTGACATCCGGCAGCACCAACACCCATCCGGTATCGAGGAACACCTTGATCCCGTCCAGTTGCTCGGTCTTCTGGTCCTGGGTCTCCTCGTGGAGCCGCCTCATCACCATCCCCTTCCGCTCCCACGGGCAGGCGACGTCCGCGGCCGCCCGGTGGTACCGGGGCAGCCGGGCCCGCACCTCGCTCAGCCGCTCGCCGCTCTTCCCCAGCAACTCCAACAGTTTCCCCACGGAGATCATGGCATCGAAGGCCGGCAGGAACCGCGGGAAGATGAACCCTCCGTCGGTATCCCCGGCGAAGGCCACCTCCGGGTCCGACCCCGCCTGCTCCATCAGGGATCGCGCATCCGCCTTGGTGCGGACCGCGATGCCTCCGCGCGCCGCGCACACCTCCTCCACCCCGGAGGTGGCCGTGAACGGCACCGCCACCCGGGTGCCGGGTCCGCTCTGGGCGAGCACCAGGTCCACCATCGCCAGCAGCAGATCATCGCCCACCAGGGGCTCCCCCACCTCGTCGATCGCCGCGAACCGGTTTCCGTGCGCGCCGATCAGCAGGCCCACATCCGCATGCAGCGCCTTGAGGACATCGCCCAGGGAGGCGAGCCGCTCCCGCCGCTCCAGCCAGGCCTGGTGGGCGCGGGTGGGATCTACGAACGCGTTGAGCGCGGTGCATTCACACCCCAGCCTCCCCAGCACCATCGGCATCAGCATGCACAGGGGGCCATAGGCGTAGTCGATCACCAGGTTGGGCCCCCACCGGCCGATCGCCTCCGCGTCCACGAAGTCCAGGAACCCCTCCGTGTAGTACTCCATCGTCCGGCCCATGAACTCCAGGTTCCCCACTTCCTCGATGGGGGCCCGCCGGAAGTCCTCCCGGAAGAAGATCCCCTCGATCTTCCTCTCCGCCGCCCGGCCCAGATTCCTCCCGCTGGCGTCGAAGAACTCGATCAGGGTCTGCGTGGCATCGGAGGGGGAGACGGCGACATGCACCCCGGCGGAGGCCCCGGAGATGTGGGTGATGTGCCGCGCCACCGCGGAGGGCATGATCCGCAGATCGAGCACGTTCGCGCCCACCGACATCAGCCCCGCGATGATCGCCCGCTTCACCATCCGCGACACCAGGTGGGAATCCCGGCTGGTGATCACCTGAGCCCCCGGCTCCAGATAGGCCCCGAACGCCGCCCCCAGCCGGGCCGCGTAGTCGGGCGTGATCTCCACGTTGGACAGCCCCCTGACCCCGCTCTCCCCGAACAGCGTCCCCGGCCACTTCCTCCCCCAGATCAGGCTCATCGTCACCTTCGAGCCCCGCTCCGTCACCTTGTGCGGCCACAGCCGGATGTTGGGCATCACGGTGGTGCCGTCGTCCAGCAGACAGCGGTCCCCCACCACTGCCCCCTCGTTCACCGTTACATTGCTCTTCACCACCACATTGCGGCACACGGTCGCCCCGTTCACCCGGCTCCCCCGGCCCACATAGGTGCCGCTCCAGGTCACCGCGTGGTCCAACACCGCGCCCTCCTCCACGATGTTGTGGTCCCCGATGATGGTGAACGGCCCCACCTGCGCGCCCGCTTCGATGGTGCACCCCCGGCCGATCAGCACCGGCGGAATCACCCGCGCGGAGGGGTGAAGGCGGGTCTGCTCGCCCACCCATACCCCCTCCTCCATCTGCTCCCCGGGCAACACCACCTTCACCCGGCCCTCCAGGCAGTCGTGGTTGGCCTGGCGGTACTGCTCGAGCCCGCCGATGTCCGTCCAGTATCCGTCCGCCACATACCCGCACAGCACCGCCCCCTCGGCCAGCAGTGTGGGAAAGAGGTCCTTGCTGAAGTCGAAGGCGCGCGCCGGGTCCACCCGGTCCAGCGCCTCCGGCTCCATGATGTAGATGCCGGTGTTCACGGTGTCGGAAAAGACTTCGCCCGCGCTCGGCTTCTCCAGGAACCGCTGCACCCGGCCCTCCTCGTCCACGATCACCACCCCGAACTCGACGGGATTGGCCACCCGGGTCAACACCAGGGTGACCATCGCCCCCCGCGCGCGGTGGAACTCGATGGCGGGCCGCAGGTCGAAGTCCGTGAGCGCGTCACCGCTCACGATGGCGAAGGTGCCCTCCAGGCGGTCCCGGTCCGGCACGTTCTCGAAGTAGGACTCCACCTCATCGGCCAGGTAGTGCAGGGTGGCGAACGCCTGCTCCACCCCCAACTCGTGCAGCAGCCTCACGATGTGGTGCATGATGGGACGATTGCCCACCGGGGCCATCGGCTTCGGAAGATTGCAGGTCAGCGGCCGCAGCCGGGCCCCCTCTCCGCCTGCCATGATCACTGCTTGTACCATCATTCCCTCCCCAAGGGCTCCAATGTCATTCCGTCTCCCCCGCCCGCGCGCCGCGTTCAACTCCGCTCCGCCGCCTCCTCCTCACCGGCCAGATACCGGGGCCTCACCCCCGGGCCTCCGCGCGCGGCGGGCATGGCGCGGGGCCGGGCCGCCCTCTCCCCCTCGCTCAGCACTTCCTCGTACACGCCGACGGTCTGCTCGGCGATGCCGTCCCAGCCGAATCGCTCCTTCACCTCCCGGCGGCCGCCCTGCCGCAGGCGCTCCGCCAACGCGGGGTTGGACAGCACCTCCTTGATCCCCCAGGCCAGGGAGTGCGGGTTGTTTGCCCAGGTGTGCAGGCCGGTCTCCCCGTGCCTCACCACCTCGCGGAAGCCCCCGATGTCGGAGGTCACCGCCGGCACCCCGGCCGCCATCGCCTCCAGGGCCACGATCCCGAACGGCTCGTAGAGGCTGGGATAGACCGCCACCTCGGCGATCGCGTACAGCCGGGGAAGGTCCTCCTCCGGCACGAAGCCGCCGAAGATCACCTTGTGCCCGATCCCCAGCGCCTCCGCCCGCGCCTGCAGGTGCCCCTGGAATCCCCCTCCCGCCACCACCAGTTTGGCCTCGGGATGGGCGGCCAGCACCTCCGGCATCGCCTCGATCAGAATCTCGACCCCCTTCTCCTTCACCAGCCGCCCCACGAACAGGATGATCCGCTCGTCGGGCCGCGCCCACCGGCTGCGGAACTCGGCCAGCGCCTCCGGGGAATCGGTGCACTGCACCCGCTCCGGGTCCACTCCGTTCGGGATCACCCTGATCTTGTCCATGGGCGTGGTCAGCGAGCCCGATATCTCCCCCGCCATGCCCTGGGAGCAGCAGATCACCCTCCACGCCTCATAGGTGAGCAGCCACTCCACCGAGTGAATGTACTGTTGTATGGGGGTGTGGATGCCCTGATTCCGGCCCGCCTCCGTGGCGTGGATGGTGCCCACCAGCGGAACCCCGAACCCGTGCTTCAGGGTGCGGGCGGCAAACGCCACCAGCCAGTCGTGGGCGTGGATGATATCGTACTCCCCGCTGCCCACCCGCAGCGCCTGGGCCAGCAGCCCGAAGTCCAGTTGGTGGATCTCGCACACGAAATCCAGCGCCTGCAGGGGAGAGGGCCAGGCGCGCAGCACCCGCAGGCTCCCCGCGCCCCCGCACTCCACCTCCTCCGTCTCCGGGGCCCCGGGGTGGTGGGCGGTCAGCACCTCCACAGTAAGCCCTTTCCTCGCCAGCGCGTGGGACAACTCCTCCACGTGTCTGGCTATCCCCCCCACGATCCGCGGCGGGTACTCCCACGACAACATCAGCACCCTCATGCCGGGCATCTCACTCCTCGCTCATCCATTCTTCTCACCGCGCCTCCCCCGATAGAGACAGGAACTGCACCACCGCCGCCCCGTCCGCTGCCACTGGCCGCACCGCTCGCACCGCCGCCATCCGGCCTGCTCCCGCCAGCGCGACATCCGCGCCAGGGCCAGGAACGCCCTCTCCGCCTTCTCCCTCAGCTCTGGGTCCTCGATCTTCCTGGCCGCCTCCTTCGCCTCCCCGATCTCCTCGTCGGAGAGACGAATGCCGGCCGCGGGAGGCGGCAGGTCCCGCTTCCGCTGGTCTCCCGCGGAGCGCGGCGGCCGTCTCCTGCCGGTGCGAAACCGGATATCCTTCACCACTCCCTCTCCCACCTGCGCGGTCAGGCTCGCCAGCAGCTCCGCCTTCCGCATGTGCAGCTCCTGGGCCCAGGCCGGCGAATCCGTCCCCACCGTCAACACCCCGTCCCTCACTCTCTCCGGCCAGGTGTGCGCGCCCACCAGACGTCCCACGATCTGCGGCCAGGCCGCCACCGCCAGATGCTCCCGGAGCCTGGAGCCCACCTCCAGGTCCCCCAGCGCGCCCTCCAGCAGTCGCCCCAGCGCCGTCGGTTCCTTGCTCGGCTGCCTGCTTTCCTTTTTCACGCTGCCTTCCCCGGCCTCTCGCGCCGCCGGCGGTGCCGTCGCTCAGCCCCCGCTGGCGACCACCCCCTCCACGATCTCCACCACCTGGGCCCGCCCGAGGATCTCCCCGGGCACGTCGCGCACATCACAGCAGGTGATCACCACCTGCTCCGCGCCCCCGGCCGCGGCGAACACCCCCGCTCTCCGGCCCTCGTCCAACTCGGAGAGCACGTCGTCCAGCAGGAGGGCGGGCATCTCCCCCGTCATCTCCTTCATCCGTTCCGCCAGCCCTACCCGCAGCGCCAGCGCGCAGCTCCTCTGCTCCCCCTGGGAGGCGAAGCCCCGCACCTCCTTCCCCCCCAGCAGCAGCCCCAGGTCATCTCGATGGGGCCCCACCAGCGTGGTGCCGGCGCCGATCTCCGCTTCCCGCCGGCGCCTCCAGGCCTCCACCAGCGCATCCGCGACTTCTTCCACCCCATCTGTCCGGTTCTTCTCCACATCGCCGGGCGTTTGTTCCGATGGCAGCTCAACCGAGGGCCGATACTCTACCATAAACTCTCTCCCCCCACCTGATATCACCTCATGCGCCCGCCCCGCCGGCCCCGCCAGGCCGGCCGCGAAAGCGGCCCGCTCCACCATCAGCCTTGCCCCATACCGGGCCAGGGCCCGATCCCAGCCCACCAGAGTCTCCGCGCGCTCCCTCCCATCCCGGATCTCCTTCAGCAGGCGGTTCCGCTGCTCCAGCCCCCTGCGGTATCTGGTCAGATGCTGGTAATACGGCCTGCTGACCGCTGCCAGGGCGAGGTCCATCATCCGCCGCCGCCCGCCCGGCTCGCCCCTCACCATTCCGATGTCGTCGGCCGAGAAATAGACCACCGGCGCGAGGCCGATGAGTTCGGCCCGCCTTCTCTCCACCCCCCCGATCTTGAACCTCCGGCCGGACCGCGCCCTCCCCGGCGCCCCCCTCCTCGCCAACCCCACCTCCACCATTACCTCCCGGTCCTTCACCCCGAACCTCGCCCTCACCAGCCCGTAGTCCTCGCCCTGCCGGACCAACTCCTCGGTGTCCCGGGCGCGGAACGGCTCGCCCACCGCCGCCAGGCCGATCGCCTCCAGCAGATTGCTCTTCCCCGCGCCGTTCGCGCCATGCACCACCACCACGCCCCCGGCCAACTGGAGTTCGGCCTCGCGGTAGTTGCGAAAACCCTTCAATTCGATCTGCCGCACGTACATTGCTCTGGTGGGATCTCCCCAGCCGGGGGCGGCCCGGCGGCCGCCTCTCGCGCCGCGGGCGGCCTGCCCCTTCCGGGATGTGCCAGCCGCCCGCGCGATACTCTTCCTGGGCCGACCTGCCGGCCCCATCGCCCTCGCTACACTTGCATCGGGGCTACCATGTACAGGTAATCCGGATCATCCACACCCTTCATCAGCGCGGTGCTCAGGGGACCGCCCAGTTGCCAGACCACTTCCTCGGAATCCATGACGGACAGCGCATCTGTCAGATACTCGGCATTGAAGGCGATGCTCACCTCATCCCCCTCGATCACCGCGCCCATCTCCTCGCGGCCCCGGCCCACATCCGCGCTCTCCGCCTGGATGGTGAGCCTCTCGCCCGCGCCGGTGAAGACCAACTTGCTCGCCTCCGCCCTCGCCACCAGCGCGGCCCGCCTGATCGCCGCCAGGAGCGCCTCCCGATTCACCGTGATGGTCTTCTCCGCCTCGGTGGGGATGATCCGCTCGTAGTTCGGGAACTGCCCCTCGATCAGCCGGGAGAGCAGCCGGTATGGCCCAGACGCAAACATGATCCGCTCGCCGCTGGCCTGTACCTTCACCGCCTCCCCATCTCCCTCTGAATCCAGCATCCGGCTCAACTCTTGCAGGGCCCGGGCGGGGATGATCGCCGACCACTCATCTCCGGCCGACACGTTCTTCACGTCATCCGCCCCGGCCGCCCTCAATGCCAGGCGGTAACTGTCCGTAGTAACCATCTTCACCTGGCTGCCGTCCCAGGCCAGCAATACCCCCGTCAGAATCGCCCTCGTCTCATCCCGGGATGCCGCGAAAATGGTGCTCCGAATCATATCCTTCAGACACTTCTGGGTGATCTCGAAACTGACCTCACCCTCCACCTCAGGCAGGGCCGGATACTCCTCGGCCGGCAAGCCGTTGAGCGTATACTCGGAGGCGCCGCACTTCAACTCCAGGAGACTCTGCTCCGCGCTCGCCATCTCCACCGTAGCCTCCGGCAGACTGGCCACGATATCCCCCAACAGGCGCGCGGGAACGGTGATCGCTCCCTCCTCCTGAACCTCCACAGGCACCCAACTCTCCGCCCCCAACTCCATATCATAGGCCACCAGACGCATCCGCTCCCCGCTCGCCTCCAGCAGCACGTTGCCCAGGATCGGCAGGGTGGTACGCCCTGACACCACTCGACTCACATGCTGCATCCCCTCATGCAGTGCCCTTCGATTACATGCTATCTTCACTGGCCTCACGCCTGTTCGTCTTCGTCATCTCGATTCTCTGTACCGGTCTCCGATTCCTTTCCCCTCAGGGCACTGGGGAGGAAGATGGGGGCCAAGGAGGGAGGATTTATATATCAAGAACAAGAACAAGATGCGGTGTGAAAGAGTGGATAACTGCAATCCGCCGGCCTTGTTACAGAGAAAATTGGAAGGAACTACGCCGACAAGGCGTGTGGCGCAAACTCCCACGGAATGTGGCCTTCCTATGGGCCAGAATTGCATTCTGCCAAGTGTGTGCGCCGCCAGACGATGGCAAAGGGGCACAGACCTGTCGGGCTACTCTGCGTGTAGAATGCGCCGCGCCTCTACTACCCCCCGCCCCTCAACCGCGCGCCCAGCTCCTGCACCAGGGCCTGGACGCTGTCGTCCTCCATGGCGTTCCGGATCTTCGTGCAGGCGTGGATGACGGTGGAGTGGTCCTTGCCTCCGAAGGCGCGGGCGATGCTGGGGTAATCTGTCTCGGGTACACCACGTCCCGGGTGCGCCTCCTCGCCACCAGGTCCTGCACCGAGAGATCGAAGTGCTCGGCCACCACCGCCTGGATCTGGGGAATGGAGAGGGGGGTTCGGGAGGCCTCCACCGAGTGGTTCCGCAGTTGTTCGGCGGCGAGCGCCAGGGTGATCTCGGACTTGGTAAGGGAGGCGGCGGCCAGCACGCTGATGAGCGCACCCTCCAGCACGCGGATATTGGACCTCACCACCCGCGCGATGTACTTGATCACCTCATCGGGGACTTGCACCCGCTCGGACGCCGCCTTCCTCTCCAGGATGGCGATGCGGGTCTCCAGGTCGGGCCGCTTCATGTCCGCGATCAGCCCCCACTCGAACCGGGACCGGAGCCGGTCGTCCATCACCTGCAGTTCTTTGGGCGCCCGGTCGGAGGTGATCACCACCTGGCGGCCCATCTCGTACAGGGTGTTGAACACGTGGAAGAACTCCGCCTCCGTCCGCTCCTTGGCCGCGATGAACTGAATATCGTCCACCAGCCAGACGTCCACCTCCCGGTAGCGGGTGCGGAAGGAGGTGAACCGGCCGTCCCGGATGGAGGAGACCACATCGAAGCTGAAGGCGTCTCCGGACACATATTCCACCCGCAGGTCGGGGCGGGTGGCGCGCACGTGGTTCCCGATCGCCTGCATCAGGTGGGTCTTGCCCAGCCCCACCCCGGAATATACGAACAGGGGGTTGTAACTCTTTCCCGGGTCCTGGGCCACCGCCATGGCCGCCGCCTGGGCGAACTGATTCCCCTTTCCCACCACGAAGTTGTCGAAGGTGTACTTGGGGTTGAGGGGGGTGGTGGGGGGAGGGGCGGTCTTCGGGCGGCGCGGACGGGGGCGCGGCTTCGGCGCCCGTGCGGCGGAATCGTCCAGCTCCAGCCCCACCTGCGCCAACTCGAAGCGCACCCTGCCAGGCCGCCCAAGCACCTGCTTGAGCGCCTCCTCGATCGCCTTCGCCCCTCGCTTCTGAAGCCAGTCCCGCGCGAACTCGGTGGCCACCAGCAACTCGAGGGTGTCTCCGGCCATTGCCTTGGGCTGGACCTGCTTGATGGAACTCTGAAACGACGGCCGGCTCGCCTTCTTGCCCAGCGCACGCACTACCGCCTGCCACACCTCGTGTGCCGACGACCGCGATTCCCTCATGCCTCTCCCCTTACTACATCCCTTGCCGGGCGGCTCGCCTGGCAACCCGGCGACTGCCACTACAGCGAACTTCGGTGAATCCGCGGTCGGACGGGGATGCCCGATCCCTCCTAGTCGAGCGCGAGGGTGCTATACCCCCTCTCAGCGAAAAAGGCGCATCCCGGAATACCGGTGTCTGAGGACGCTCCCGCCGGCGTCGTCCTGCTCTACCCGGACTGGTGGAAAGACATGGCTACGATTGTTGCCGCCTCGAACCTGCTGTTGCGTCGGGGTCCCTGCTCAACATAACAACCGACAGTCATCCAGGACCCGTCTTTGGATAGACGTGCTGCCGGCCAGACAATCCACAGGGATATCAACAACTGTGGATAACCTTACCTCAACTCACCCGGTGAGGACACCCTCGCCACATGTGCCCACATCCGACGGCGCGCATTCTAGCACGCATCTCCCTCATTGGCAAGAAAAATTTTCCAACCCTACCAACCCATTCCTGTATAGACAACCCATATAGACATGCGCTCGCTTATGACTCGGGCAGCGTCTTTTCCCCTGTTTCGCCCTTGCACAAGCGGGCGCCGAATGCTATAATCCCCAGGTTATCATGCTCCCGGCCCGACCTGGCCGGGCGCTGTTTCTAATGGCCTCTCGAAACATGCTCGCCCGCGGTCCGGTGAGGACCCGGCCCTCGAGAGGCCCGAAGAGGAGGGCGCCATGAAGCGCACGTTCCAACCTCATCGCCGCCGCCGCCTGCGGACGCACGGCTTCCGCGCCCGGATGCGCACTCACGCCGGCCGGCAGATCCTTCGCCGACGCCGCGCCAAGGGCCGCGTCAGGCTGGCCCCGGGTCCCTCCCGGTAGGGAGCATCTGTGCCCGAGAAACTGAGGAAAACCGATATTCGCGACTTGCTCCGCCGCGGCCGCCGCGCCTACGGCTGCTGGGCGGTGCTCTACGCCCGCCGGCGCTCGCCCTCCGGGGCCTGTCAGCCGGAACCGCGGCCGCGCCTCGCGGTGTTCACCAGCGGAAAATATCCCAACGCCGTCAAGCGCAACCGGGCCCGCCGCCTGGTGCGGGAGGCCTGCCGGCCTCTCATCGCCCGCCTGCATGCGCCCTGGGACCTGCTGTTCAGGGTTCGCCCCGATGTCCTGGATTCCGCCTTCCCGGAGCGCCGCCGCCTCCTGGTTCGCATGCTGCAGGAGGCGGGGGTGCCCATCGAGGAGCCCGGCGCCGCGCCGCCGCGGGAGGAGGGCCCGTGACCGAGCACACCCGCTCCCCGCGGCTGAGCCCGCCCGCCCGCATCGCCCTGCTGCTGGTGCGCCTCTACCAGCACGCCCTCAGCCCCTTCAAACCGCGCGTCTGCCGGTTCTACCCCTCCTGTTCCGAGTACGCCGCGCAGGCCATCATCCACTGCGGGCTGGTCCGGGGGATGTGGCTGGCGGTCAGGCGGGTGCTCCGCTGCCACCCCTTCTCGCCGGGCGGCTATGACCCCGGCCCCTGGACCGAGGAGCCCCATTCATGAACCACAAGCGCTTGCTGCTGATATTGCTGGTGTGTGTGCTGCCCCTGCTCTCCGGGTGCTTCGGCGCTGGGGGCACCCCGTTGCCCATCGAGCGGCTCAACTCCCTGCGCGCGCAGTTGGAGGATCTCGACCGCGCCAGCGAGGCGGAACTGAAGGATCGCATACGGCTCCTGCAAGACGAAGTCGCGCGCACCAAGGGCACCAAGGACAAGGCTCTCCGTTCCGAGGCCGAGCGCAAGGAATTGCTTCTCGGCTACTGCTGGGAGCGGCTGGGCCAGTTCACCGACGCCAAGCGGTACTACTATCAGGCGGGCAAGGGCGAGTACGCCTCCATCGCGCAGATGCGAATCGCCCAGGTGGCCGGCTATCAGACGGAGGAGTATCAGCGGCAGAGCACAGACCCCGACGTCCCCTCCGACCGCCGGGAGGAGGCGGCTGCGCTCGAGAAAGAGACTAGCAAGCAGGCTCGCCGCGCTCTGGAGCGGTGC
Source organism: Candidatus Hebobacteria bacterium (assembly GCA_029821235.1). Taxonomy (GTDB): domain Bacteria; phylum Armatimonadota; class Hebobacteria; order Hebobacterales; family Hebobacteraceae; genus S016-27. Next base: position 11,051 of record JALGTT010000060.1, read on the forward strand.
AGTTCCTTCCCCGTGGGCGCCCGCGGCCTCATCCGGAGCCCGGAGGTGGCCTCCCTCTCCCCCGGCTCGTGGACCAGTGTGGAGTTGCGCCTGGAGGCCTACAAGCGGCTCGACCCGTACTACCGGGACACGCTCTCCTACCGCGTCTTCGATGCGCTGGTGCGATTCTGCGGGGGCAAGGGAAAGAGCCTCTCCTATGCGCTCGCCCTGGTGCTCCTCGCGGTGCTGGCGAAACTCATCACCACCCCGCTCTCCCTCGCCCAGTTCAAGAGCTTGCGCGCCATGCAGGCCATCCAGCCGGAACTGAAAAAGATCCAGGTGAAATACAAGGACGACAAGGCGCAACTGGCCAAGGCGCAGATGGCGCTCTTCAAGGAGCACGGCGTCAACCCCGCCTCCAGCTGCCTCCCCATGCTCATCCAGATGCCCATCCTGTTGTGGGTCTACTGGGGCATTCGGCACTACACCTATCAGTTCATGGGGGAGCCCTTCCTCTACCTGCCCTCCCTGGGGGACCCCGACGTCATCCGCATCGGCGACATCCTCTGGCCCGGCCCGATGCTCATCGTCTACGGGCTCAGCATGTACTTCTCCCAGAAGTTGATGGCCACCCCCGCCGCCACCCCGGAACAGCAGCAACAGCAGAAGATGATGGCCTACATGATGCCGGTGCTGTTCATCCTCATCATGAAGGCCCTGCCCGCGGCATTCATCTTCTACTGGCTGACCATGAACATCCTGATGACTGGACATCAGTACCTGATTATGCGGCCCCAGCGCCGCGCGGCCGAGGAGGCGGGCGGCGAATCAGACCACCCCGGCCCTCCCCCGCCGGAGGCGCTGCGCAAACTGTCAGAGGGAAAAAAGCAGCCGACGAAGAATCAAAAGAAGAAGAGGCGACGTTAGCAGCAGGCGGCGGGCATTCGGCTCGCCGGGGTTTGGGGGTCGTGGAGGCGGATCCCATGGAGTCCATCGAGCAATCCGGCCGCACCGTCGAAGAGGCGGTCAACGCCGCTCTCGAAGCGCTCGGCGTTACCCGCGATCAAGTGAACGTCGAGATCATCGCCCACGAAAGCCGCGGCCTTCTCGGCATTCTCGGCACCCCCGCGCGGGTGCGGGTCACCCTCAAGTCGGGGGCCGGCGAGCAGGCCCCCGAGGCCGAGGAAGCCGAGCCGGAAGAGGATGCCCTGGGGGAATACGAGGACGAGGAGGAACGGCCGCAGCCGGCCCCGCCGAAGGCGCCCCCCTCCGGCCCCGTGACCGCCAGCGAGCTGGGCGAGAGAGCTTGCGAAATCCTCACCCGCATACTGGCGCTGATGGGGACCGACGCCACCCCGGAGTTGATCGCCGACGACGAAGAGGGCGTCCAGATAAACCTCCACACCGAGGAGGACATGGGGCTGCTCATCGGCCGCCGGGGGCAAACCCTGTCCGCGCTCCAGTTGCTGGTGGCGATGATGGCCAACCGGCCCCTCCCCCCGGAGGAGAGGCGCCGCATCATCCTGGATGTCGAGGGCTACCGCGAGCGGCGCGAGATCGCGCTTCGCTCCCTCGCCCGCAACTCCGCCGACCGCGCCAAGCGGTCGGGGCGCCCGGTGCGCCTGGAGGCGCTCAACCCCAGGGAGCGCCGCATCGTCCACCTCGCGCTCGCCGACGACCCGGCCGTCACCACCCGCAGCGAGGGGGAAGACCCCAACCGCGTCATCGTGATAGTTCCCCGCCGCTCCCGCGGCCGCCGCTGACCGCGCCCGGGGCCGCCGGGCCTCCCTCACCATGCCAGCCCCCTCCGCGATAGCGCGCTTCACCCTGGCGCTGCGCGCCGGCGCGCAGGAGATGCGCATCCCTCTGACTTCGCGGCAGGAGGCCGCGTACCAGATCCACTATGACCTCCTCCTCGCCCACAACGCCCGCGCCGGCCTCACCACCATCACCGATCCCGCCGAGGCCGCAGTAAAGCACTTTCTCGACTCCCTCACCGGGCTGTTGGTCCGAGACATCGCGCCCGGCGAACGGGCGGCCGACATCGGCTCCGGCGGCGGATTCCCCGGCCTGGTGCTGGCGGTCGCCCGCCCACGCGCGGAGTTCACCCTCATCGAATCGGTGGGCAAGCGCGCCCGGTTCCTCGCGCTGGCCGTGGAGCAGTTGGGGCTGGCCAACGCCGTCGTCCTCCACGACCGCGCGGAGGCCGCGGGGCGCACTCCCGAGCACGGGGAGAGATACGACCTGGCGGTAGCGCGGGCCGCCGCCCCGCTGCCGCGCCTGTTGAAATACGCGCTCCCCCTCCTGCGCCCAGGGGGCCACCTGATCGCATACCGGGGACGGAGTCCGGGGCCGACCGAGGGAAAACACTGGCGCCGCGCCCGCCTCGTCTCGACCCTCCCACTCGCGCTCCCCGCGAACATGGGCCGCCGCACCCTCCTCCTGATCGAAAAAACCGGATAACCCTTGTAGGGCGGGCGTGTGGCTAGGTCTCGTTAGAGACCGCCATCCCGGCCTTCAGGCCTAGGGACCCAAGCCCGCCGCTGGCTCCTTCGTGGCGCAGATTTTCAATCTGCGGCCTCATGGATGCCGGGCAAACTACACTGCCAAGCGCGCTGGCAATCCCTGCCCCCTCGCGGCACAGGCACCCCTGTGTCTATGCTGTAGGGCGGGCATACCCATGCCCGCCATGGAGGAATCGGCGAGGCGCGGCATCTTGCGCGGCGCGAGGCCTGAGTACAGGCGGCGGGGCGCGGAGACCCCGCCCTACACAGAGCGGCCATCTTGCTGCGTGGCGCAGATTTTCAATCTGCGCCACCCTCATCCCCTCCCGCCTCCTACCACTTCCTCCCGCTCATCGCCTCCAGAAACTCCCCCGGGGTGAGCACCTGGAGCGGGCCGATGTCCCCCCGCTCCACCAGATCGGGATCGAGGGCGACGATGGCGTCCGCCTCTCCGGCGCGCGCGCAGGCCACGAACTTGTTCAGCGCGGGCCGCTTCGGGAACGGCCCCTCGGAGCCCTCCGCCTCGGGCTTCACCCACAGCACTTTGTGCCTGCCCGCGGCGGACCTGCCGAAGGCCTCCATCAACTCCCTCGCCCCCTCCTTCGTGTCCCCCAGCCGCGCCAGCGCGGCCAGGTACTCCGCCGCGATCTCCTCCGACAGACACAGGGACACCTTCCCCTCCCACCAGTACTTCATCACCAGCCTCGCCTCGCCGCCCAGCAGGCTGGCCAGCAGCACGTGAGTATCTACCACCACTTTCCGCATCTCGCGCCCCCGCTCTTCTCCGACGTCCTCGGGTCCTCTCTTCCCTCCCCGCTTGCCCGGCTCCTCTCCAGACTCCGCGGGGAGAGCGGCGGATGACAGTAGACTGATCCCGGCGCGGACCCCAAGAAGGGCTGAGGTGCAGCATCACGAATCGAGGAGCGAAGATGGCTTCGGCCGCGGTCGCCGCGGCGGAAGCGCGAGGAGTGCTGGAGATGGAAATGACGTTCATCACCCTGTTGTTCCTGGTCTCTGTGGTCTCCCTCTGTGTCGCGCCGGGAGAGGCGCGGGGAGACTCCCGCCCCGGCCGCGGCCTGCCCGAGGGCCGGATGGATGTCGTCTACTCCCTGGAGGTGGAGACCCCGCATGTCAAGTGGGCCGATCCCTACCAGGGCGGCCGCATTCGCGCCTGGATGCTCCCCAATGTGGTGGGGGGACGCGACGTGGTCGAACTCGCCCAGCGGCTCAGCCTCGAGTACGACACC
>JALGTT010000417.1 GCA_029821235.1 Candidatus Hebobacteria bacterium
CTGGGGTGGGGGCTGGCTGGATCCGTGCCCTACTACATGCTGTTCGCCAAGCGCGTGCTGGAGGTGCAGCCGCAGATCGCCGGGGTGTACATCTGGGCGGCGACCCTGGGCGGAGCCGCGTTCAGCCTCCTGTGGGCATATGTCAACGATTCGCGGGGGCCGCGGGCGGTGATTCGCGGCACCTACATCATGGTGGCGGCGGTGCCCCTGCTGGCGCTCTCGGTGCCCGCGCTCGTCGGCGCGCTCGCGGGTCCGCTGCCGGCGCTCGGCAGGGCCCTGCCCAATCTCTTCGCGGTGGTCTTCCTGGCGGCGGGGGCGGCGCTCCCCGGCATGTGGATGGGGCCCATCAACTACCTGCTGGAATTGGCCGGGGATGAGGACCGCCCGCGCTACATCGCGGTGTTCAACACGCTCTCGGTGCCCGGCGCGCTGGTGCCGCTGCTGCTGGGCTGGCTGCTCGGCTTCACACCGTTCCAGTGGGTGTTCGTGCTGATGTCCCTCGGCGGCCTGGCCGCGCTCGCGGTCGCCTGGAGGATGCCGGAGCCGGGGGAGGCCGGGGTGGTGTCCGGGGGAGACGAAGTCTGCTGACATCGCCCTGGAGGTTGGCCATAGGTCAGGGGGCCTGCGCTACCAAGGAGTATCGCGGACTCCTCCTTGGCGCGTGGGCCGGTTGCGTCTCCTGAAACGATATGCCGTTTTTCGGCAGGGAATCCGCGCGTCGCCTGAGAAGTAGCCAATCATGTCCGGTGCTGATGGGGGTCGGCGCTGGCCGCTGCTCGCCAGCGTGTATCTCATTTCTTTTGCAGTGCTGGCGTTCGAAGTCAGCCTGACCCGCGTCTTCGTGGCCCTCCTCAGTTACCACTACGCATTCCTGGCGGTCTCGGGCGCGGTGTGCGGGCTGGGGCTGGGCGGGTTCGGGTGGCACATGGTCTCCCGGACGCGCCTGCGGGGGTGGCAGGTGGGGTGGATGGCCCTGTGTTTCGCGCTCTCCATGCCCCTCTCCCTGGTATTGCTGTTCGGCGGCGGGCGCATTTCTGGCGGAGGTGTTCCGGAAGGGAGCAGAGCAGAGCGGCCGGCTCTACCAGGCCGACCTCGCGGGGGCCGCGGTGGCAGCGGTGCTGGTGGTGCCGTTGATCGGGCTCTCCGGCGCGCTCGACTTGGTCTTTCTGCTGGGAGGGCTGGCGTCGCTCGGGGCGGTCTGGTGGGCGATGCATCGGGGGAACGCGCGCCTGATGTGGGTGGGCGCGGTGGTGGGCTGTCTCCTGTTCGCGAGTTGGCCTCTGGGCATGCGAACCGGGCTGCTGGGCCTGAGGCCTTTCCTGCGGCCGCCCGGAGAGATCGCCAAGCAGCTCATCCGCGACCTGGGCGCGGAAACGGACCTCCGACCCATCGTGGTGGACAGTGAGTGGACGGCCTACGCGCGCACCGATTTCGTGCGGCGGCCGGTCCCGGAATTGGGCGCCTACACCCTCCAGTTGTTCACCGACGGGGAAACCCCGTCGGTGATGACGCCGTTCCACGGCAATCTCGACCGCATCGCTTACATGCGGGGTGACCTGCCCTATCTCGCCTTCCATATGTCCCCTCACGACCGCCTGCTCTCCATCGGCCCGGGCGGAGGCATGGACTTTCTGTGGGCGATGCTGGCGGGCTTCGAGGAGATGGAGGGGGTGGAGATCAACGACTCCGTGGCGCGGCTGATGGAGCGGTACCGCAAGGTGAACGGCAATCTCTATCACCATCCGGCGGTCCAGGTCGCGGTTGAAGACGGGCGCAGTTACATCCGCCGCTCTACCAAGAAGTACGACCTGATCTCCTCCTCCCTGACCCAGACCGCCACCACCGGGAATGTCGGGCTGGCATTGGTGGAGTCGTACATCCACACCAAGGAGGCGTTCGAGGACTACTACCAGCACCTGACCGACGACGGCCGCTACGCGCTGGTGGCCCAGTCGGACATGGTCCTGTTGCGGGGTGCGCTCACCGCCCTGGAGGTGATGGCGGACCACGGTATTCCGGCGGCCGAGGGGTGTAGTCACCTGATGGCCCTGTGCCTGCCCGGGGCCGAGGAGGCCCCCACTCCCTATCGCTATCTGCTGGTGTGGAAGAAGTCGCCTCTTACCGAGGCCGATCTTGCTTCGGCGCGGCAGGCGGTGAGGGCAGGGACGGCGATGCCCATCTATCTCCCGGGGGAGGACGGGGGCGGGGTTCTGGATCGCATCGC
>JALGTT010000061.1 GCA_029821235.1 Candidatus Hebobacteria bacterium
GGCGCGGGCGCGGCCGCGGCGGTCGAGGCGGCCGGTGACGAGCACCGCGGGGTGAGTGAAGATGGGGCCGCCGCACTTCTGATAGATGGACTCGAAGACGGTTACGTCGAGCAGCCCGGTCTCGTCCTCCAGCGTGAAGAAGACCACCGTTCGGCCGCTTCGGGTAGGGGGGCGGTGGGGACGGATCACCACCCCGGCCACGCTCACCTGTTGTCCGGCGCGGCCTCGCCTGGCGGCCGCGGTGGTGAGGACTCCCTGCTTGCGGAGCCGGCCGCGCATCAGGGAAATGGGATGGTGATCGAGGGCCAGGCCCAGGATGGAAACCTGATGGCGCCACTTCTCCTCGGGGGAGAAGTCGGGCACCACCCCCACCGGCGCGGCCGCGGGCAGCGGAAGCCGCGGCCGGCCGGAAACATCCTCCGGCCGGCACTCCAACTCCCACAGGGCCTGGCGGCGGTTGCCGCACAGCGAGTCGAAGGCCCCGCAGAGGATGAGGTCCACAGTTTGGTCCCGGTCCACCCGGGCGCGGCGGCGGAAGTCCGCCAGGGACCGGAAAGGACCCTGCTTTCTGGCCCGGAGGATGGCATTCAAGGCCCCGTTCCCCATTCCCCTCACCTGCATCAGTCCCACCCGGATCGCCCCTTTCTCCACCGTGAAACGGGCCTGGCTGTGATTGATGTCGGGCGGCAGCACGCGGATGCCCTTGCGCTTCGCCTCCCAGATCAGCGTGTTCGGGGGATAGAACCCCATGGGCTGGTGGGAGAGCAGTGCCGCGTAGAAATCGGCCGGGTGGTGAGCGAGGAGATAGGCGGTCTTGTAGGCGGTGTCGGCAAAGGCCGCGGCATGAGCCTCGCAGAAGCCATAGCCCGCGTAGGCGCGGATATAGGAGAAAATCTCCCGGGCCACCCCTTCCTCCACCCCTCTGGCGAGCGCTTTCTGGAGGAAGAGATGCCCGATGCGCTCCATCTCCTCCCAGGAACGATGATGGGTCATCGTGCGGCGAAGTTGGTCGGCCTCACCGGGGGTGAAGCCGGCGATCTCGGTGGCGATCTCGATCACCTGCTCCTGGAACAGCACCACCCCATAGGTCTTGGCGAGGATGCGCTCCAGCGCGGGGTGGAGGTAACTGACCGGCCGGCGGCCCGCCCGCCGCTCCAGGTATGGGTCCACCATGTTGGCCTGGACGGGGCCGGGGCGGATGAGGGCCACGCTGGCCACCAGGTCCTCGAAGCGGTCCGGCTGGAGGCGGGCATGGAGCGCGCGCTGGGCCGGGCTCTCCAACTGGAACATCCCCACCGTCTCGGTGGAGGAGATGAGCCGATAGGCGGCCGGGTCGTCCTGGGGGATGGAGTCGTAATCGAATCCCGGGTCCCGCTCCTTGATCGAGGTTACGCTCTGCTCCACCGCGGAGAGCATCCGTAGGCAGAGCAGGTCGAGTTTCACCAGCCCCAGGTCCTCCACATCGTCCTTGTCGAACTGGATCACCGGCACCCCCTTGGCGGCCATCTGGAGGGGCGAGATATCGGTGATGGGGTCGCCGGTGATGACGAGACCGCCCAGGTGGGTGGAGAGATGGCGGGGGAAGCCGGCCACCGCGCGGCACACCTCCAGCAATAGTTGATACCGGGAACGGTGCAAGCGGCCGTCGCGCAGTTCCGGCACCTGTGCCAGCGCGGGTTCGATGGCATCGGCCGGCAGGTAGGGGAGGCGGCGCGCCAGGGCCTCGATGTCCTCCTCCGGCAATCCCAGCGCCTTGCCCAGATCGCGCACCGCGCTCCGCGCCTGGAAGGTGTTGTAGGCGGCGACCGCGGCCACGTGCTCCCGGCCGTAGCGGGAGATGACGTATTCGGTCACCTCGTCCCTCCGCTCGGCCTGGAAGTCAATGTCAATATCGGGGGGCGCGGCCCTCTCCAGGCTGAGGAAGCGCGCAAACAGCAGGCCGCGGGCGATGGGATCAACCCTGGTGATGCCCAGGCAGTAGGCCACCAGACTATCCGCGGCCGAGCCCCGGCCGGCATAGCGGATGGAGCGGCCGCGCGCGAAGCGGATCAGGTCCCACACGGCGAGGAAGTAGTCCTCGAAGTGGAGGCGGTGGATCACCGACAACTCGTGCCGGAGGCGGCGCATGACCTCCCTGGTGAGGGGCCGGTAGAGGCGGCGGGCACCCTGCTCGGCCAGGCGGCGGAGCATGCCCGCGGCCGTCTCGCCCGGCGGAGTGGGGTAGTTTGGGAACCGGTAGCGGCCGGGGCGGAGCGCGGGCCGGCAAGATTCTGCGATGCGCGCGGTCGTCTCCAGCGCCTGCGGATAGTCGCGGAAGGCCTCCGCCATCTCCCGCGGGGAGCGGAAGAATCGCTGGGCGTTCAGCGGCCGCTCCGGGTGAACGTCGTCCAGGCGGGTGAGGGTGCGGGCACAGGTGAGCACATCGTGGATAGCAAAATCCTCCCGGCGCAGGTGGTGCACGTTGTTGGTGGCGGCGAGCGGGATGCCCAGGTGGGCGCCCAGTTCCGCGAGGTGCGCGTTGAGGGCCCTGGTTCCGGGGAGGGCGAGGTTCTGGAGTTCCAGGAAGAAGCGGCCGCGGCCGAAGATGTCGCGGCAGCGCCGGGCGGCCTCCTCGGCCTCCCGGAACCGTCCCCTCAGAATGAGAGAGGGCACCTCCCCCCTCCGGCAGCCGGAGAGCGCGAGCAGTCCGTCGCGGTGCGCGCGCAGCGCGGCCGGGGAGGCGGCCGGTTTGAGGCGAGGCTGCGAGAGATGTGCCTGGGTGAGTATCCGGCACAGGTTGGCGTAGCCCCGCTCGTCCTGGGCCAGCAGAGTGAGGTGCCAGCCGCCTTCGAGGGTGACTTCCGCGCCCAGGATGGGTTTGACTCCCGCCTTCTCGGCAAGTCGGTGGAAGCGGACCGCGGCGGAGAGATTGTCGTGGTCGGTGACCGCCAGGGCCGGCATGTCCAACTCGACCGCGGCCGCCACCAGGTCCTCGATGCGGGCCGCCCCGTCGAGGAACGAGAAGGGAGAATGGACGTGCAGGTGGACGAATTCAGCGTGCGCCATATCAATCGAAGACCCTCGCCACCCGCCAGCCGCGGCTCGGCTGGTGGTGGAGTTCGATGACGCCGTCCCGGGTGAGGAGGCGGTAGACGCGGCGGATATCCTCTCCCCGCCACCAGCAGCCGGCCTCCTCCCATTCGTCGAGCAACTGCTGTACCTGGAGGCGCCGGCCGCGATAGTAGAGCCGCCGCGGCCGGCCGCCGCGGTCCACGGTCACCAGCACGCGCTGCTCCCCGGCCATCTCTCTTCTCCCATCAAGCAGGAGAGCATGCGCTCTCTCCTGGACGGCTCGATTTCGTGCGCCCACCCGGCCGCTTCGCTCCCGAAACGCCGTCGGATGGCGGCGAGGGCGGGGATGAGCCGCTCCCGCCGCCGCTCCTCTCTGTGTTCCCACAGAGAAACCTGTTCCCCGCGGCATCGCTCCAGCCGGGAGATCTCCAGCCGCAGCCCGGTGACCGGCTCCCGCAGGGGCTCCCGCGCGAGAAGGCGCTGGGCCGCGAGGAAGAGTTCTTCGGTCTTCCCAAGGGGGCGGTGGAGTTCGCATTCGTGTACGCGCGAACCCTCCTCCGTCTCCACCTCCAGAGCCAGGCGGCTGCCGACGCGGCCGCTCCTCTGTAATTGCGAGCACACCTGCGCGGAGAGGTTTTCCAATGCCTCCGAGAGCGAGATCCAGTCCGCCACTCCTCCGGCGAATGCGAGGCGCGCCGCGGCCGCGGCCGGCGGGTAGAGGGCGCGCACCGGTGAGCGGTCGATGCCAAGCGCCCACTCCTTCAACTGTTTGCTCAGGGGGCCGAAATGCGCGGCGAGCGCGGACTCCGGAATCCTCTGGAGCAGTCCGATGGTGGAGAGCCCCAATGCTTCCAGACGAAGCCGTGTCCGTTCATCCGCCATCCACAGTCTGGAGATGGGGAGCGGGGCGAGAAAGCGCGGCTCATCGCCGGCCGCGACGACGGTCCCCGGCCGCTCCAGGGCCGCGATCCGCGCCACCAGTTTGCCGGCCCCGCCGCCCGTCCGGGAAGTGAAGGAGAGACAGGAGGTGACCGCGCGGGCGATCCCCGCGAGCGTTTCCTCTGGGGGGCCGGCCTTCGGCATCTCCAGGAATATCCCGCGAAGGGAGACGGGTTCGATGGCCGGGGAGTAGTCGGCGCAAATCCGCAGCACCTGCTCCTGGGCCGCCTGGTAAAGGTCTTGGTAATAGGGGAGGAGCACCGCCTCCGGGCAGATGACCGCAGCCTGGCCGAGGGTCATCTCCTGTTTCAGCCCGGCCGCCTCGGCCTGAGGGGAAAGCGCCGATAAACGCCCCCCATCGTGAAGCGCCACCGGCCGCCCGGCCAGCTCCGGCCGGCGGCGAAGTTCCGCCTCGATGGGCAGCGAAGGGAGGATAAGACATCCAATCATGGGAGAGCCACCTATATAGAACATTTGTTTGCATTATAGCAGGTGGTCGGGTCGCTGGCAAGTCTCGCGGGAGGAAAGGTCGAAATCGGGGCATGGCCGCAGGTCGCGTCTCTGGCGAGCCTTGCAGGGCTCGCTCGCAGGTTTGGGAACCTGCGCTACATACCGGCAGACCGCAGATTACAAATCTGCGCCACGCAGAATGTGCTTACCTATGCCGGATGGTCACCGTGTCGAACACGCGGCCCTCCGCGTCCCGCGCCTGCAGGATGGCGACTTTCCATGAGATCTCCACGGTGCAGAAGTGATATCGCTTGGCCGCGCGCTGCTGGTAGGGATTGGGCGTCTGGTCCACCTCGTACAGAGGCGCTCCCCCTCCGCCGGCCACGATGTAGTACACTCCGTTCCGATAACTTCGTTCGTAGATGTGATCGTGCCCGTTGAAGACCACGTCCACATCGTATTTCTCGAACAAGGGCGCCAGATACTGTCCGAGGGCGGGATTCTCCTGTCCTCCGTGTGCTCCAGAACTGCAGACCGGCCGATGGAACATCACGAACTTCCATTCCTGTCGCGCGGAGGCCAGGTCTTGCTCCAGCCACGCGTACTGCGCGCTCCCCGGTCCGAATTTCGTCTCCGTGTCCAGCACAGTGAAGTGGGCGTTTCCGAAGTCGAAGGAGTACCACTCCTCTTCCCGTTCACCGCCTCCTGCGGGCAGAGAGAAGAAGTCGTAGTACCAGGATGCGTTGCGCTCGTGATTGCCCAGGCAGGGGAAGACGGGGATGCGGGCCATCAGGGGCGCAGCCGGTGTGAAGAACTGCTCGCCCCACTGCGCGTAATCCGTGCCCACGGCCACCAGATCCCCCGTGTGCAACACGAACCGCGGGCTGGCGCGCAGCACGGCCGCCGCCACCTTTGCGTGTTCCTGCGGCTGGGAGCGGGTGTCCCCGTAAACCGCAAAACGAAAGCCGCGAAAGCCCTCCGGCGCGGTCCGGAAGCTGTACGCCCGGCTGACCTCGCCCCCCGAGGAGATGCGGTAGAAGTAGCGGGTATCCGGGCGCAGTCCGCGCAGGGCCACTTCGTGGATGGCGGCAGTGTTCTCATCCGCGACGGTTTCCCGGCAGGCCGGCGTGCGGCCGTAGTGGACCCACCCCTCGCTCGGCTCGCTGGTCTCCCACATCACCACGATCCCGTCCCGGCTCACGTTCTGGAGGTACGGGCCCTTGACGATGGAGGCCGACGCCCGACTCACCGCTCCCGCAAGCCCTACCAGGAACACCAGGCAGACCGGCCACATCCATCTCGCTGTTCTCTTCATTCGCTCTCTCCACATGCGCGGTTCGGCGCCGCCCTGCGGCGCTGCTAGCGGGCCTGCTCCAGAACCTCGGGATTGAGGACGGCGGAGGCGTCGACGCGCCCGCCTTCCAGCACCGCCAGCACGTTCTGCACGGCGCTGACGCCCATGTTGCGGTAGGAAGTGGGGGAGATGCCGCCCACGTGGTTGGTGAGCACCACGTTGTCGAGTGCGAACAGGGGATTGTCGGGGGCCGGCGGCTCGGTCTCGAAGGTGTCCAGCGCGGCCCCGCCGATGGGACCGTCTCGCAGCGCGGCGACGAGCGCCTGCTCATCAACGATCGCCCCTCTGGCGGTATTGACCACCCAGGAGCCGGGCCGCATCAGGGCCAACTGCTCCCGCCCGATCATTCCCCTCGTCTTGGGCGTGAGGGGACAATGGAGGCTGACGATATCCGCCCGTGACAGCAGTTCCTCCAGAGAGTTCACCAGGTCTACGCCCACGGGGGCCGCCTCCACCGCCGGGTCATAGGCGAGGATGCTCATCTGCAGCGGGGCCGCCAGGTCGGCCACCCGCCGGCCGATTCTCCCGAGGCCGATCAATCCCAGCGTCTTGCCCGCGAGTTCTTGCCCTGTGTAGTCGCGCTTGTCCCACTTGCCCTGTCGCACGCGGCGGTCCTGCTGTGGTATCCGTCGCGCCAGGGCGAACATCAACGCGAGCGTGTGCTCGGCCACGGAGTTGAAGTTGGCCGTCGGCGTGTTCATCACCACGATCCCCAACTCCGTCGCCTCCCCGACGGCGATGTTGTCCACCCCGACGCCGTGCTTGCACACCACACGCAGGGAATCCGAGGCGGAGAGGACCGCGCGGTCCACGTTCCCCTTGCGCACGATGATGGCGTGGGGGGCGAACTCGCGGACGTGGTCCTCCAGGGCATCCAATTCCTCGCCGTTCTCCCCGAACACGCACTTCGCTTGGCAGCCGCGGGAGGAAAGCAGTTCCCGCGCATCCTCTGCGATGTCCGGCCCGGTGATCAGCACGCGGTAACTCGATTTGGCATCGGCGGCGGACACCGGCTACTTTCCCTCCCGTATCGTGCGGACGCGGTCCCGCCAGAAGGCCTGCAGGATGCCCAGGTCGTTTCCTATTTCAAGCATGGTCACCCCGCGCTGCTTATGGCTCAGTATCGCCTCCGGGGCGGTGCCTACTCCGTACATCACGTGTTTGCCCTCCCTCTGCGCGGCGGCGATGATGCGGTCCAGCGCACTTTGCACATCGGGGTGATCCCGCATGGGCTTGCGCAGCCCGAGGGACATGGAGTAGTCGGC
>JALGTT010000062.1 GCA_029821235.1 Candidatus Hebobacteria bacterium
GGCGGTGAACTCGCGCAGAATCACCTCCATCGCAAACAGTACCCCGGCGATGGGCGCGTTGAAGGTGGCGGATATCCCCCCGGCCGCCCCGCACGCCACCAGCAGGCGGATCCGGCTCTCGGGGAGGCGCAGCAACTGCCCCAGCGACGACCCCAGGGAGGACCCGATCTGAACGATGGGGCCTTCTCGTCCCGCCGACCCGCCGCTGCCGATGCATACCGCGGAGGCGAGGGATTTCACCACCGCCACCCGGGCGCGGATCTTACCCCCGAAGGTGGCCACCGCCAGCATCACCTCCCCGGCACCCCGTGGCCCTTCGCCTCCCGGGCCAGGTAGTAGGTCATCAGCCCCACCAGCAGTCCACCGGCCGCCGGAACGGGCACCACCCGATAGGGGCCCAGGAAGTCCAGGAAGGAGGCGGAACCGTCGAAGAAGAGGTGTTGCGCGGTGGCAATCAGCCATCGGAAGGCCACCGCGCCCAACCCTGCACCGACGCCCACCAGCACCGCCAGCACCGTCAGCGCCGACGCCTCGGAGGTGTGCAGACGCCGCAGCAGGGCTGCGTAGCAGAGCCGCGCGTTCACATTATCGGGCAGAGAATCGCGATTTTCGGAAGTGCCTTCGGACATACTTCAGCGCCTCGTCCCCAACACCCACCAGTAGGTGCCACACCTGAACCCCCTCCGCGCATACAACAAACCAACAACGAATAATAACACACATCCCCCCTCCCCCGCCAGTGCCGAGCAGTCCATTGTATGTCTACGGCCATCTTGTAGGGCGCGCATTCCCGCCACAAGGCCGGGCGGGCAGGCCTATGCGCGCCATGGCTGGCATGGGACTGCCCCGCCCTACAAACGCGGTTTGTTGTGCCTGTTCATCGCCTCTTCGATGCCGAAGTAGACCCAGGTTTCGGCCGCGTCGGCGGCGCGGGCGATCATTTCGTGGACGATGGGCCATGCCCCCAGGACGTAATCCATCCCGCGGACGCCCTCGGGGGGGCGGCCGATCCCCATCCGCAGGCGGGGGAACTCCTGGGTGTGGAGGTGCTCGATGATGGAAATGAGTCCTTTGTGGCCGCCGGCGCTCCCCGACCGTCGCAGGCGAATGCGGCCCAGGTCGAGGTGGATGTCGTCGCAGATCACCAGGATGTCGGCGGGTTCGCACTGGTAGCGCTTGCGCACCGCGGCGACACAGCGGCCGCTGAGGTTCATGAAGGTGAGCGGCCGGACGAGGACGACCTCTTCCTTGCCGATCGTGCCCTCCGCCACCGCCCCGTGGAGCCGCCCCCGCCGGAACCGCATCCTCCGCTGGCGAGCGAGCGCGTTCACCACCATGAAGCCCAGATTATGGCGGGTGGAGCGATAACTGAATCCCGGGTTGCCGAGGCCGACGATGATCTTCATGGCACAATCTCGGTTCGGCGAGCCGGTCGGCGCCACCTGCGGGCAGGGAGCAAGGGGAACGTGGCGCCCCCGGCGCGAGTCGAACGCGCGACCAAGGCCTTAGGAGGGCCCTGCTCTATCCTCTGAGCTACGGGGGCCGGTTCGCATCGGACACGGCGCCGCGCCCGACGACAACTTGAGTCTACCAACCTGACACCTCTGCGTCAACCAAGGCAGGAAACCTCAACCTCCCGCCGAAGCCTCCTGAAGCCCCGGATTGCGGCACAAACTCACGCGCTGACGTGGTATCCTTCATCTACCATGGCGCAGGACGACAGACCAACCAATCCACAGGACGAACTTCAGGAGGCTCTCCGCCAGTTGGAGCAGCGGCAGCGGGGCGCGGCACAGCAGCCCAAGCCGGAAGAGGTCCCCACCGAAGAGGTGGCCGAGGCGGTCCGCCAGATCGCCATCGAGCAGCGGGAGGAGAAAGCCCGCCGCGCCCGCAGGCCCTCTTTCCTGGTGCGCCTGAAGTGGCCGGCGCTGGTCACTGCCAGCGTGATACTGGCGGTGGTCTGCATCATCGCCCTCTGGCCCAAGCCCCTTCCTCCGCCTGCGCTATCCCCCACCGCGGCGGTCCAGGGATTCTGGGAGGCGGTGATCAAGGGCGATTACCGGGGCGCCACGGTGTACTACCCTGCCCTGGTCGAGCGCTACGGCAGCCGCGAACAGGCCGCGCAATTCTTGAAGTCCCACTTCGACACCAATCCCCCCACGGTGGTGCGCAACGTAACCCTGGTCGGCACCGACCCGGAGTCGCTGGAGTTGATAGTCACCTACGAGGTGGTGCGGAGGAGCGGCAGCCCAACCGTCGGCCAGGCCATCGTCGTGGACACGAAGGACCCGAAGCGCGGGTGTGTGATCGTCGGGGGGATCTAGGCGCGCGGTCAACCACGAAAGTTGCTGTAGGGCTGGCATTCCCATGCCAGCCTTGGCGGGCGTAGGAACGCCCGCCCTACAGTCCGTCGCGGTCTTCGAGAAGGATGGCTTTCAAGATAAACTACGAAGGCCATTAAGCGAGCGTTCAATCTCCTACCGAGGGCGCGCGCACCAGCAGCACTCCCTCCAGTTTGTGGAACTGCACGGCCGGCTCCACTATCGCCCGTTTGCCCACTCCGAGAGGCTCCGGCTCCACAGACACCACGGTGCCCAGGGGCAGTCCTTTGGGGAAGACTCCGCCCGTCCCCGCGGTGAGCACCATCTCCCCCGGCTTCACTTTGGCCTCGGGAGCCAGGAAACGCAGTTCACACCGGGGCCCTCCCGTCCCCATGAGAATGCCTGTCTCGCGGGAGTCCTTCGCCAGGGCCGCCACGCGGGAACTTCGGTCGGTGATGGGGAGCACGCGCGCACTGCCCCCGCTCACCGCGTACACCTGTCCGACCACCCCCTCGGCGGCGAGGGCGACATCCTTCACCTTCACCCCCTGCCTCCTGCCTGCGCCCACCACCAGGTAGGAGAGCCATCCCCCGCGGCCGGAGGACACGAGGCGCGCGGCGCGCCCTTGGCGGGCGGCCGATGCGTACTTCGCGCGGATCGCCTGCTCTCTGGCGGCCTCCCGGTAACTCTCCTCCAGCTCGACCAGGCGGGAACGCAGTTCGCTCACCTCCGCGGCGAGGCGCGCGTTCTCCCGCCTGAGTTCCCGCGCCCGGAAGAAGACCTGCCACTGCCCCTCGCCCCAGCGCAGCCCCGTGGTCAGCGCGCCCTGGAACGGAAGCGCGCTGGCGCAGACCACGTTGTCCAGCCACATGCGGTCACCTCCCTCCCGGGATGACCGCTGCCATCCGTCCAGCGCGAGCGCGGTGACGATCAACACCGCCAACAACACCAGACTGCCGTGACGACGCCGCCTCAGGCGCGCAATCACCACCCTGCACTCGCCTCCTCTCAACCGGGTCTGCAACCCCTCATTCCCTTCTTTGCCTCACTCCGCCAGCGCGTTGCCGAACCGCGCTCTCTCCTCCAGCGCCCTCGCCGCGCCCACCACCGTGCACTCCATCGGGTTCTCCGCCATCCTCACCCGCATCCTGGTCTCCCGCTCGATCACCCGGCCCAGGCCCCGCAACAGGCATCCGCCTCCGGTCATCACCAGGCCCCGCTCCAGGATGTCGACCGACAGTTCCGGCGGCGTGCTCTCCAGCGTCTGCCTCACCGCCTCCACCATCTGGCCCACGGGAGCCCGGATCGCCTCCCTGATCTGGAGCGAATCCACCTCCACTCCCCCGGGCAGGCCGCTCAGCAGATCTCTTCCCCGCGCCACCATCTTCATCTCTTTTCCGTTCAACGGATAGGCGGAGCCGATCTTCTGTTTCAGGTACTCCGCGGTCGAGGCCCCGATGACGAGATTCAACTCCCGGTGCATGTATCCTACTATCGCTTCGTCCAGGTCATCTCCTCCCACGCGAATGGAGCGGCCGGCGACGATTCCGTTCATGGCGATCACCGCCACCTGGCAGGTGCCGCCCCCGACGTTCATCACCATGCTTCCCCGCGCGGTCCACACGGGGAGACCGACGCCGATGGCGGCCGCCAGGGGTTCTTCGATGAACAACGTCTTGCGCAGTCCGATGCGCTGGGTGGCGCTGCGCACCGCCCGTCGCTCGACCTCGGTGAGGTCGGAGGGAACGGTGACCACCCCCAGGGGCCGAATCAGGCGAAACCGCGGCTGCGTGCGCCTCACCAGGCGCTGCAACATCACCTCCACCATGTCCAACTCCGCCACCACGCCCCGCCTGACCGGCCTCACCGGCTCTATCGCCTCCGGGCTGCGGCCGAGCATCTGGCGGGCCTCCTCCCCGATCGCCAGCACCGCGCTGCGCTTCCGGTCCACCGCCACCACCGTGGGCTCCCGCACCACCACCCCCTCGCCGCACACGTGGATGCGCGTGCAGGTGGTGCCCAGGTCAATTGCCACCGCGTTGAGTTGCCTGCCGGCCTTTTCGCCCCGCGTTGCCATGATCGGCCGCCCCGGCTCCTGCGAAATCCTCCAGCATTTGCAGAACGAGCGGAATCGGGAGCCCAACCACATTCGTGTAGCAGCCCCTGATAGCGCGCACAAAGGCCGCGCCCGCGCCTTGGATGGCGTAGGCCCCGGCCTTATCCATGGGCTCCCCGCTCATAAGATACCGACTTATCTCGGCCTTCGACAGGGGGCGAAAGGCCACCTCCGTGCGCTCATAGGCGACTTTGTAACGATCTCCGCACACCAACGCCACGCCAGTGTACACGGCATGCCACCGACCGGAGAGCAATTCCAATATTTGGCGCGCATCGGCCTTGTTGGCGGGCTTCCCCAGCACCCTTTTGTCACACACGACGACGGTATCCGCCCCAAGGACTACCTCCCGCGTGCCCGTGGCGGCCGAACGCGCCTTGGCGAGGGCCTTCGCCTTCACCAGGGCCGCGTAACCGCCCCGCGCAGCCGCGTCATTGGCCCCCTCCTCCGCCGGAGGAGCCACCTTGAACCTGAGCCCGGCCGCGCGAAGCAGTTCCGCCCGCCGGGGAGACTGAGATGCCAGCACCAACATGCTATAGACGCCCCGGTCGCAGCAGGCCCAGCGCCGCCATCAGCCCCAGGAGCACGCCGCCGATCACCGCGGCGGTCCCCAGACCGAAGTGAAGCGGCCCCGCCGCACCCGCCACGTAGATCGCGCCGCTCACCAGGAGCGAGCCCGAGAGTACGCTCAG
The DNA here is from genome assembly GCA_029821235.1 of Candidatus Hebobacteria bacterium. Classification (GTDB taxonomy): domain Bacteria; phylum Armatimonadota; class Hebobacteria; order Hebobacterales; family Hebobacteraceae; genus S016-27. The sequence goes on from JALGTT010000062.1 coordinate 5,130, forward strand.
AGCCAGCCGGTTGATGCTCCGGCTGAGGCCCCACACCCGCTCGTCCGCCCCTTCGTCGTCAATCCGCAGGCGCAGGCTGCCGGTTCCCAGCAGCGAGAGAACATGCTCCAGGCGGGAGGGGAGGCGGCCCAGCCGGCGTGCGGCCGTCTCCACCTCTCTGGTCACCCGCTCGGCCACCGCCTTGGGCCTGAACGCCCTCGCCATCTCCTCCTCGGCCATGGGGCGGGCCACGGAGCGAAGATCGAAGTCCGGGCTGAGATCGCGGCACACGGCCTCCGTCAGAAGCAACGCCTTGGCCGCCACCGACAGCTCCGGGGGAACGCGGATCTGGTGCACCCAGAGAATCCTCAAGGTGCGGGAGAACAGTTCGCCGATGGCCATCTGGTGGGGAGGCATGGTGACGAACCGGCTGACGATCCGCGACAGCTCCCCGCGCAAGGCCGCCAGGTCGGTGTCCGGCCCCAGCGCGCCGAGCTCCACCAGGTCGTCCACCACTCCGTCTACATCCTCCCCGTAGGCGTGTTTCACCACCTCGACGAGGAGGCGCCTCGTCCGGGGATCCAGGTAGCCCACCATCCCGAAGTCCAGCAGCGAGACGGTGCCGTCGTCGGCCACCAGCACGTTTCCCTGGTGGGGATCGGCATGGAAGAATCCGTCGAGGAAGATTTGCCGCAGCATGGCGCGGGCGAACTGTTCGGCCGCCCCCGGCCGGTCGAACCCGACCGGCCCCTCGCCCAACTGGTCAACCCGCTTGCCATACATGCGCTCCGCGGTGAGCACGCGTCTGGTGGTCAGTTCCGACACCACCGCCGGTATCCGCACCCTCAGTTCGGCCTCCTCCAGGCTGCGCCCGATCCGCTGCGCGTTGTGGGCCTCGAGGGTGTACACCATCTCGTCCTCCAGCTGGCTGGCGAACTGCCTCACCAGGCCCGGCAGGTCGTATCTGCGGAGGGCCGGCACCCGCTGGGGAAGCAGATAGGCGGCATCGGCGAGGATTTGCAGGTCGGCCTCCACCACCCGCTCCACCCCCGGCCGGAGCACCTTGACGGTCACCTCCCGCCCGTCCGGGAGGCGTGCCGCGTGAACCTGCCCCAGGGAGGCGGCGGAGAGAGGGGTGCTGTCGAACTGCGCGAACACCTGGCTCAGGGGACGCCCCAGTTCCGCCTCCACCACGCGGCGAATCTCCGAGAACTCCACGGGGGGCGCTTCATCCTGGAGACGGCGCAAGGCGGACACGTAGGCCGGGGAAAGCAGGTCGGCCCGGGCCCCCAACATCTGCCCGAGTTTGATGAACGCGGGACCCAGTTGGCCGAGCGCCAATCGCAGCCGCTCCGGCCCGGAGAGGGCCGCGTGCGCCGGAGGCATGTCTCTTCTGCGGCCCAGGGGCAGGGCGCCGCCGAGGTCGAGTTGATCCACGACATGGCCGAACCCATAGTCGAAGATCAGAACCGACAGGATCTCCTTGGCCCGCCTCCAGTTCCGCAGCCCGGCAGCAATGTTCATCTTGCCGCCCTCTCAGCCGGCCGGCTAATCATCATGCAGTTTCTCCATCTTGGCCTCCAGCGCGGCGACGCGGCGCTCGAGTTCGGCCACCGCGGACTCCCGCGCCAGATCGGAGCGCTCGATGACCCGCGTCACCAACTTGGTCAACTGCTCCTCCATCTTCTCCTTCTGTCCCTTGCCCTTCTCCAACAGGTCGGACACCAGTTTCTTGCCCTCGTCCTTGGTCATCGCGCCGCGCTTGACCAGGTCGTCAGCCAGGTGTCCCGCGGTCTCCTTGGTGAGCAGGGCGGCGCCGAGTCCGAGTTCCACCGCCTTTTCCAGCAATTCATGCCAGGACAGTACCTGGCCCTTGTCCGAATCGCGCTTGTCTGTCATCGCACTCTCTCCTTTTCGGGTGGACCTAGAGGCCCACTATCGCTACTGTCCCGCCGCAGAACTCGCACCGCCCGTCCTTTACCGCCGCCTTCGCCACGGAGAAGCCGCGCCTCTCCACCACCACCCGGCCGCAGTGAGGACAGGTGGTGTCCTCCGCCCCCTCCACCCACACGTTGCCCAGGTAGACGTAGTGCAACTTTTCCCGGGCCATCTCCCGCGCGCGCACCAGCGTCTCGACCGGAGTCGGAGGCTCCGACATCTCGTAATCCGGGTGGTAGCGGGAGAAGTGGAGCGGAATGTCCGCGTCCACCTTCGCCACCCAGTCAATCAGCGCGCGCAGGTCGTCGTCGCCGTCGTTCCAGTTCGGGATCACCAGGTTGGTCACTTCCACCAGACACCCCATCTCCTTGGCGATCTCCACGGTGCGGCGCGGCGGCTCCGCCCGGCCGCGGCACAACTCCCGGTAGAAGCGGTCCCGCATGGACTTGATGTCCACGTTGAGGGCGTCCACCAAAGGCAGCAACTTTCGCAGGGGCTCCTCGTTCACGTACCCGTTGGTCACCAGGACGTTCTTGAGACCGGCCTCCTTCACCAGTTTCGCGGTCTCGAGCACGAACTCGTACCAGATGAACGGCTCGTTATAGGTATATGCGATTCCCAGGTTGTCGGGCCGGCTGGTCGCCAGCGCCACCGCGTGGGCGGGGGTAAGCCCCCTGGTGCCTGGCTCCCGGTGTGCGATCTCCCAGTTCTGGCAGAAGGC
>JALGTT010000418.1 GCA_029821235.1 Candidatus Hebobacteria bacterium
GACCTGCTGGTCTCCCCCGGAGGAGACACCAGTCTCCCGCCGAGCGGCCGCATGCCCAAGGACGGATACTATTTCGACATCATCACCAGGCAGCAGCCGTTCGACTGGGACAGCCTGGACCCGGACGAGTTCGCCGAGCAGTTCACCCGCCTCACCGACGAGGAATTGGAGTACTACCGCGCCGGCGCCGAGCATTACTTCGAGAACACGAACTTCGCCATTCTCGGCGGGTTCGGGGGCGGGGGACTGGGGGACCTGCCGCTGGTGCTGGGCCCCAGCCTGGTGAACCCGAAGGGGATTCGCAACTTCGACGACTGGATGACCGCGCACATCACGCGGCCCGATTACATCAAGGCCGTGTTCGAGCGACAGCGACTGGATGACCGCGCACATCACGCGGCCCGATTACATCAAGGCCGTGTTCGAGCGACAGACCGCGCGCGCCATCGAGAACCTGGAGCTCTACCGGCAGGCGGTGGGCGACAAGGTCGTCGCCATCTACATCTCCGGCACCGATTTCGGCACCCAGCGCGGGGAGTTCATCTCGCCGGACATGTACCGCGAACTCTACTTTCCGTTCCACAAGCGGATGAACGACTGGGTGCACCAGCACACGAACTGGAAGACGTTCTACCACTGCTGCGGCTCCTTCATCGCGGCCGGGGTGGACATCCTGAACCCCGTGCAGTGCTCGGCCGCCAATATGGAGCCGGAACGGCTGAAGCGGGAGTTCGGGGACAGGCTGGTCTTCTGGGGCGGGGGCGTGGACACCCAGAAGACGCTTCCCTTCGGCACGCCGGAGGAGGTACGCGCGGAGGTCGCCGAGCGCATTCGCATCTTCGCGCCGGGCGGAGGGTATGTCTTCAATCCCGTCCACAATATCCAGGCGAAGACGCCGGTGGAGAACGTGCTCGCGATGTTCGAGACCGTGAAAGAGGTGGGGCGGTATCCGATCGCGAACGATTCTCGGTGAGCAGGGGCCGGGGCAGGTCACCCTTTCACCGGGGCGCGGTGGGACTTCTGCGCAGCGGGGTGGCAAAGAGGCCTCTTCGGATCTCGGGATAGCCCGGAGCCTGGTAGCGCAAGGCGACATACCAGCCTTCTTCTCCCCTGCTGTTGGTCCACGGCCGGCGATAGAGAACTGCCCTGTCGGGGTCGAAGTCACCTCCCCATGGCACCATGTCTGCGAGGAAGGAGGCAAACAGTTTCTGCTGCCCGGGATGAAGGTCCGACAGTCGCAGTTCCTCCTTGCCGGCCAACTGCGCCCGCTGGGAAGGATCGAGTTTTCCATAGATCCAAAGCGTGGTGGGAATACTCGTGATCTGCGGAATCTCCATGCCGAGCGCCATGAGTTGTCCCGGACTGAGTTCGGCAAGCGCGGAGGCCAGCGCATCCACGTCCTCCACGACCTCACCCGGCCGGACCATCCGACGCCACTTGTCCAGAATCCCCTGGGGGACGGGGGCGAAACCGGAATTCTGCACATCGCGGTCATCGCTGGTGAGATATCGGCCGTTCAGTTGCCAGTGCAACATGGTTCGCCTGCCAAGGCGTTCCAGCACCGCACCCAGCGGGAGGGCCGCATCCGGCCCCGGGACGATGAACGGGGACGTGAAGTCCGGCGGTAAATAGTGGGCGAGAGCGGTAATCTGACACTGGTGCGCCACCTTCTTCAGCACCTCGGCAGGAGATAGCCGAGCGCCCTCGGACTCGGAGAACGATACCGGACGCTCCAGCACGCCGCTGGACTTGTCCGCAAGTTGGACCGCCCAACGGCCGGCGTCTGTGTCCGCCTTCGTCTGCGCGGCCGCCTCCTTCGCCCGCTCATCTGCCCACCGCTGTTGTTCGGCATTCATGGCGGCGCGGTATTCGGGTGTGAGTTCGCTGCAGCCCAGCCTCGCCAGCGCCTGCCGTGCCTGGAGGGGGGATGCCGCATCCAGATGAACGATTTCCGCAAAGTAGGTCCCCGTGTCCGGTACGTACAGGTGGAAGGTGAGTTTCTCTTCGTCCCAAGAGAAGGTAACCACCGA
>JALGTT010000063.1 GCA_029821235.1 Candidatus Hebobacteria bacterium
CCCAGGGAGGAGACCAGGGAGACCAGCCGCAGCGGAAAGAACCCGCGGCCCGGCAGATCGAAGCCGGTGACCTTGGCGACCAGCGCGCAGACATAGAAGTAAAGGGGGGTGTAGATGAAGGGAGTGAACTCGATGGAGGGGCGGAGGTAGATGGGCTGGCCGGAGAGGATGCGCCGCACGTAGTCCACATGCGCCCCCTCCATCCACTCCAACTCATAGGGATAGCCGATCCGGCTGAGCGCGACGAAGAGGTACATGCCCACATAGGCGAGGCCGACCAAGACCACGGCCGCCTTCATTGTCGAGTTCGCTGTGTTGTTAAGCGCCATAGGCGACTTGTCTCAGCGTGTTCATGCATCCAAGAATACCTGAATCCGGCGAGGAATGTCCACAGTTCTTCTGCCAGAAGGAAGCAGACGGCGTTGAGGTGAATATCTTGGCGTTAAGTGGGCAGAACGAGCGAAGGAGGGCACAGTGATGACGGAGATAGGGGGCCCATCGCGGGACGATAGCGAAGCACAGTTCGGCTTCCTCGCTTATAGCAAGCTGAGGGCCGAAGAAGGATACCACGCAGGGCTTCTGGTCACTGACCCGCATGGCAAGCCTGTTGAGTTTCGGTGCACCACTCCCGTGCGCCCGAACGACGTCCAACGCGTATTGTACGGTGCGACCCTAATGCCGTACATCCTGCAAGAGCTGTTTGCCCTACCGTTGATACGCGCGCTACGATCGTCGCCCCGGATGGTAGTCGTAGCAGAGGAGGAATTCCTAGGGGCGCGGCCCGCGTCGCCAGTACCGCTCCTGTGGGCGAGGAGACAAGGAGAATCTCTTCAAGCCACGGATGAGGTAGACAGAGCAAGCGAGGGGGCGAGCGGGCTGTTAGACTCGCCTGCGGGACGGTACCGCGCTGTGATTCTAGCCGTTCATCCGCAATATCGAGAAGAATTGTCTGGACTTCAGGAGGAACTACGCCCACTGTTTGCACGAATGGACATAATAGAACCTTTCGACCGCGTTCGTCGTGCCCTGGAAATGGTCGAGGCACAGACTAGTGAACATGAGGGAGAAGCGTAAGCGAGGAGGTCCGCACTAGTGCCAATTAGCCAGGCCGCAGGCGGCCGCTTGCCGATGGCACATGGCCTGCGGTTCAGGATAGCGCAACGCCTGTCGCGCCCGGGTCCTTGCGAGATCTGTGTCATCAGCGTTCTTGCATGCCCCCGAGTCACACACGACCTCGGACGTCTAGATCGAGAGTTTGTGACTCCGACGATCGCCGAAGAGATCAGCGCAAAGCCTCTAGACAAGTCCGATTTGCACGAGCTTCGGCTGCTGCACAGCAGCGTCAAGAGCCTGATGCCCAACACCCTGGCCGGCCTTGCAGTTGAGGTCACGCGTGATATCTTCGAGCCTCTTCTCCATCCCCGTGTGCGCGGCAAGTACTACCGTGCAGCTGCACAGATAGCCATTCCGATCTGCGCCCCAACCAGCGGCCGCCGTGAACGCGGAAGTGGTTCAACTACCAGAACCTCCCGAAGCGCGGTTGATCTGTGGGAACTGCTGTTGCCCCTCTTACACCCACCGCTAGCACTTGAGTTGCCAGACACCCTAGACCTCCCCAACAACCTCTACCCGCATCAACTAGAGGGGATCAAGTTCTTGGCAACGCACAGGGCAGCCCTCTTGGGAGATGACATGGGGACTGGCAAGACGGTTCAGACACTGGTAGCAATGCGCCTTCTGTTTCAGAGTGGCCAAGTTTCTTCTGCTTGTGTCGTCTGTCCCAAGAGCGTCCTGAATTCATGGGATCAACATCTGCAGCTCTGGGCTCCGCAGCTCGCCGTGAGCATATGCCGGGGTTCCGCCCTAGCACGCGCCCAAGCTTGGGCGAGGAGCGCTCATGTGTATCTGACCACTTATGATGGACTAAGGCAGGACATTGATACTGTTCACAACTGGCGTTTGCACACAAGCGGTGACGCAGGGACAGCGGAAGACACTCGGCGCGTACATTTTGACCTTGTGGTGCTCGACGAATGCCAACGAGTCAAGAATCCGCGGGCACAAGTTACCAAGGCAGTGCGGTCTCTGCGTTGCGATTGGCGCTGGGGACTCTCTGGAACCCCACTGGAGAACTCAATCCAGGACCTACAGTGTATCTTCGAGTTCCTTATGCCCGGACACCATGTGATTCCCAACGATCGCTATCTCAGGCCGGCGGAGGTCAGGCGGCTTATCGCTCCTCACTTTCTCCGACGCCGGAAGCAGGACGTCATACAAGACCTCCCTCCTAAGACCGTAAAGGAGGAATGGCTAACTCTGGGAGAGCAGCAACGGACCGCCTATGATAGAGCCTATGAGGAAGGCGTCGTTTACCTTGAGAGCCTCGGTGAGACATGTACCGTGCAACATGTACTGACGCTCCTCGGAAGACTGCGCGAGATCTGCAATCGCGACCCCGAGACTGGGGAGAGCACCAAGCTCGAGTGGCTACTTGAGAATCTTGACCAGATGACTTCCGAGGATGACAAGTGTCTCGTATTCTCGCAGTTCATAGGAAGCGGCGTTGATTTCCTTTACGAAGCACTACGCGCTCGCCGGTGGCATGTACTGAGGTACACCGGTCAAATGAGTACGTCACAGCGCCAGGCAGTCTTGGAGCAGTTCGCGAAGAGTAGTGACCACGCAATACTGCTGCTAAGTCTGCGGGCCGGGGGACTGGGGCTGAATCTGACGGCGGCCAACTACGTAGTACTTTTTGACCACTGGTGGAACCCGGCAACGATGCAACAGGCCACAGACCGGGTTCATCGTATTGGACAAGAGAAGCACGTCTTCGCATATCAACTGTGGACGGAGGACACTGTTGAGGAACGCGTCTATCAAGTATTGCAGACTAAGCAGAACATGTACGACGACATAATTGATAGCTTGGCACGCGATGGCACGTCCCGTCTTACAGAGGAAGAGCTTTTTGGAATATTCGGCCTCCGGCCTCCGCGAGGCATACGGCAACCCCCAAGAGTTGTCTCTTTGTCCATGAAAGGGAAGGACTTCAGTATACTATCGCCGGAAGAGTTCGAAGAGTTTGCGGCTGACCTGTGGCGGTGCCAGGGCTTTGGAGTGAGAAGGGTGGGAGGGCCTGGTGACCAAGGCATAGACGTAATCGCCACTCGCAATACTCCCGGCGGCACAGAGAAGATTGGAATCCAATGCAAGCACACACGTGTCGTTGGTGTTGAGGCGCTACGGTCCCTTCTGGGCGCAATTAGCAGTGATAGGAGCTTCACGAAAGGGATCCTTGTGACCAGCGGCCGCTTCTCTCGTGAGGCCATCAGGTTTGCCAACCAAGAGGGTTCAGTCCAGATAATCGACGGACAACGTTTGCGACAAATTGACAACCTCGTTGCCAAGCGTGCCGAGCGCGGGTGTGCCAAGGTGAACGACGAGCCAGGAGGCTTCGTCCTCCCGGGTGAATGAGGAAGAACTGCCTACCCCGTCCGGTAGTTCACCCCGAATCCGCCGCGGGGGTAGCGCCACTCCAGATTCTGGCAGTCCTGGCAGGCGATGCGGCAGGCGCCGCACTCGAGACACCCCTCGAAGAAGACGGTGATCTGGTCGTTCTCCCAGCGATAGGTGTTGACCGGGCAGATGTAGGTGCACTGGCGCAGCTCGCACTTCCTGCACTTCTCCTGGTCAATGATCGCGAGGTGGGACTCGCGGTCCGGGCGGAATCCGTTGAGGAACAGTTTCTGTTCGAGGGTGAGTTTCTTCATGCGATTGACCTCCAGGCGCCGTAGAAGTCGAGCGCCATGCGCCAGGGCATCCGCCTGCGGAGGGCATCCCAGAAGATCTTGCGCTGCTTGGAGCGCTTGGAGACGCCGTCCACGGTGAGCATCTCCCGGCAGGCCTCGTTGAGCAGTTCCGGGTAGAAGCCGAAGAACTCGGGATGGGTCTCGAAGAACCGCGCCATGTTCCGGTACTTGTAGAGGTCCTTGTAGATGAAACTGTCCCGGAGGAGTTGGTCGTAATAGGCGAGGCTCTCGGCCGAGAAGTCGTTCCATTCCTTCGCCCGCAGCACCGCCTGCGCGGCCATCTTGCCGGAGAGCATGGCGAGGTTCGATCCCTCCCGGTGCATGCTGTTGACCAGCATGGCGGCGTCGCCCACCACCAGCATCCCGTGGGTGGAGAGTTTGGGCATGCCGTACAGCCCGCCCTCGGGGATGAGGTGGGCGAGGTATTCGCGGGTCTCTCCTCCCTCCAGGAGCGGCGCCACCACAGGATGGGATTTCATATGCTCGAGCAGGTCGTTGGGGGTGACCCCCCGCTCCACGAGTTGGGAGATCAGCGCCCCGCACCCCACGGAGAGAGAGTCCTTGTTGGTGTAGATGAAGCCGGTGCCCACCATGCCCCAGGTGGCCTCCGCGTACATCTCGATCGTGACCCCCTGGTCTCCGGTGATCTGGAAACGGTCCTCGATCACCTCTCTGGGCAGCGCGATCACTTCCTTCACCGCCAGCGCGGCCTCGTTGGTGGGGATCTCTTTCTCCCGGAGGCCCACCTTCTGGGCGAGCAGGGAGTTCACGCCGTCGGCGGCGATCACCACATCCGCATACAGGTCGCCATCCGGCCGGCCGGTGCGCACCCCCACCACCTTGTCGCCCTGCATGATGGGTTCCTCGACCACCGTCTCCGGCACGATCAGCGCCCCGGCCGCGCGCACCTGCTGGCCCATCCACTTGTCGAAGCGGGCCCGCAGCACGGTGAACGAGTTGTAGGGCTCCTGGGCGAAGGCCTCGTGGCGATGGGCGGCCTTGAAGGCGGCCTTCTCGGTGAGCACCCACGTCTGGGTCTCCACCACGTGCCGCTCCAGAGGGGCCTCCCGCCAGAAGCCGGGGATGATCTCCTCGGTGGGGTGGCGGTACAGCACTCCCCCCATCACGTTCTTCGAGCCGGGGAAGTCGCCCCGCTCGATGACGACCACATTCAGCCCTTCTTTGGCGAGGAGATAGGCGGCGGACATGCCGGCCGGGCCGGCGCCCACCACGATCACGTCAAATCGCTCCGGTTTATCAGTCATGGTTCACTCGCCCTCCCCGGCCGCGGCACTGGAGGCCTGCTGTTTCTTCAGGCGCGCCCGACAAGCGCGCGCAAGCGCGGGCAGGATATCTTTCACGTCTCCGACGATGCCCAGCGTGGCGACTCCGAAGATGGGGGCGTTGGGGTCCCGGTTGATGGCTATGATCATGTCCGAGGTCTGCATGCCCACCAGGTGCTGAACCGCACCCGAAATCCCGCAGGCGAGGTAGAGTTTGGGCCTCACCGTCTTGCCCGTCTGCCCCACCTGACGCTCGTGCGGGATCCACCCCTGGTCGACCGCGGCCCGCGAGCCGGACATGGTTCCGCCGATCGCCTCCGCCAACTCCTGGAGCAACTGGAAGCCCTCCGGGCCGCCCATGCCGCGGCCGCCGGAGACGAGGATGTCCGCGTCCTCAATGCGGACCACGTTCGCTGCATCCTCGCGCACATACTCCACCAGCTTGACCGCCACTTCCTCTTCCTGCAGCCCCAGCGGCTCCTCGATCACCTCCCCCGCGCGCGACTCGTCCCGCTCCGGCATGGGCATCACGCGCGGTCGGACGGTGGCCATCTGGGGCCGGCGCTTCTCGCAGAGAATGGTGGCCATGATGTTGCCGCCGTAGGCCGGTCGGGTCTGCTCGAGGAGTTTGCTCTGGGGGTCTATGCTCAACCCGGTGCAGTCGGCGGTCAGCCCGGTCTGCAAGCTGGTGGCCACCGCGCCCGCCAGGTCTCTGCCCATGGTGGTGGCGCCCAGCAGCATGATCTCGGGCCGGTATTTCTCGATCAGCTTGATCATCCCGTGCAAGTAGGGCTGGGTGCGGTAGTGGCCGAGCACGGGATCGTCTATCGTGTAGACCTTGTCCGCCCCGTAGCAGAAGGCCTCCTTGGTCAGGGGAGCGACCTCATGCCCCAGGAGAACGGAGCAGACCTTGCCCCCCAGCGCCTCCGCCAACTCCTTGCCCTTCCCCAGCAACTCCCAGGACACCGGCGCCGGCTGTCCGTCAGTGTGCTCCACGAACACCCACACCTCCGGCGCGGGACCGGCGCGGGCGGCCGGTGCGGGCTCGGCCGCAACGGCCGGCTGCGCCTCCTCCGCGGCGGCGGCCTCGGCCGGCTCCTCTCCGGACATCTCGATGGCGGAGGCCGGGCAGGCCGCGACACACTGGCCGCAGCCGTCACAGAGGTCCGCGTTGACCACGGCCACGCCCTCCTCCATAGTGATGGCGCCCGCGGGGCACACGGCCACACATTGCTCGCAGGCAATGCAGGCGTCGCGCGAGATGACGGCGATGCGGGATGACCCTGGTTGATGTTCGGACATGGCTGCTATCCTTCGACAAAACCGGCCTCGATAAGCCGGTCCAGTATCAAGTTCGCGATCTTCTCCGCCTCTCCGTCGGCCGAGACCACCTCTCCCGGCTCACGCTGAGGAGGGGCGAAGATGCGTCGCACCTGTGTCGGCGACCCCGCGAGTCCCACCTCGTCCGTGTTCACCTCGATCTCCTTGACCCCCCACACGGGGATCGAGGTGCGCAGCCCCCTGATCACCGCAGGCAGGGAGGCGTAGCGGGGCTCGCCGAGTTCCTTGAGCACCGTCAGAAGGGCGGGCAGCGGCGCGTCCAGCACCTCCTCCGCGCCCTCGAGGACCCGGCGGACGCGGATGCGGCGCTTCTCCAGCTTCCCGCAGATCACCAGGTCCACAGGCATCTCTTTGCCCAGCGCCTCCACGCCACACGCAAGGGCCTTGGAGGTGGCGAGCGTGTCCGAGCCGATGAGCGCCCGGTCCGACAGCAGCACTCCCCGGTCGGCGCCATAGGAGAGGGCTTTCTGAAGCGCCTCCGACGCCTGGGGCGGCCCCATGCACAGCAGAGAGACGGTGGCGCCGTACCTGTCCTTCAACTGCATCCCCGCCTCGATCGCCGGCATGTCGAAGGGATTGATGATGGCGGGAATGCCCTCCCGGACGAGGGTGTTGGTCTCCGGGTCGATCCTCACCTGCGTCGTATCAGGCACTTGCTTGATGCAGACGACAACGTGCAACATGGCCGATCCTATCACCTACTGGGGTGAGAGTCCGCCGAAGGCGGACTCTATACTTCGTTCTACATTCCGCGAAGTCTCCCTTCTGCCGGAAAAGACCTATCGCCGGGGTCCAAACGGCTGGTCACGGCTTGACTGGCCACTGACATGCCACAGGGAGGAACGCGGTCGGCGGAGAATCAGCGGATGTGCTCATCCGCAAGACCGCCCGCGAGATCTGGCTGAATCGCATCCGCGTCTGGCTGCCGCCGGTGCTGGTGGCGGTGGCCCTCGCCCTGCGCCGGCCGGCCGGAGGCTGGCACTGGTGGGGGGCGGCACTGGTGCTCGTCGGGGAGGGGATACGCACCTGGGCGGCGGGACACCTCATCAAGGACGAGGCGTTGACCGTCGGGGGGCCGTACGCGCACCTGCGCAACCCCCTCTACCTGGGAAGCCTCCTCTCCACCCTCGGATTCCTCACCATCCTGGGCGACCCCGCCCTCGCCGCCATCCTGCTCGCCATCGCCCTGGTGGTCTACGTCCCCACCATCAGACAGGAGGAGGACTACCTGCGAAGGATGCACGGGGAGGCCTTCACCCGCTACGCCTCCCAAGTCCCCACCTTCCTCCCCCGCCTCCGCCCGGCCAAGGTGGACGGCGACGGCGTCCGCCAGAGCCGGTTCGAATGGGCCTGGGTCTGGCGCAACAAAGAGCACCGGACGTGGGCAGGCCTGCTGGTGTTGTTCGGGCTGCTGGTGTTGCGGGGGCGGTGGTAGGTGCCCCCAACCGGCGGTGGCGGCCCTACGATCAGCACTGGCTGATTCAGCAGTTGGGCCACCTCAATCCAGTCCAAAGAGATCGTTGGCAGTACACGGAGGTGGGCGCGGCAGAGTCTCCGGAGGGGATTGGTCGCACAGGCTGCGCCGGAGAGGGATTTTCAACTCGACGCCCTTCGTGGTTGATTCTCGCCCTGTGCTGCGGTACAATTCAATTGATGGTTAGACTACCTGTCGGCTTTTCCCAAACGACTCTGCGCGCGATGCAGTGGGGGCTGTTCGTCGGGCTCGTGCTCTTTGGCCCAGGGATGGCCGCGGCCAGCAAGGAGGCCGAGTTCGAGGCGAAGGCGGCGAAGCTCGAGGCCGTCGAAGTGGTGAGCAAGGCGCAGCTCGAGCAGGCGCTGCACGCGCTCCCCGGCCAGCCGCTGCAGATTCCGGGCACCATCCAGGGCATGATGGGGGCCGCGAATTCCCGCCAGGTGATGCTGAAGTTGGTGGACGGCGAGGTCATCATCGAGAGCCGGATGAACTGGGCGGAATTGCAGCAGAGCGCGCGGGTGCGTTGTCTGGTGGTCCCCATGGGGCGGACGGTTCATGCGCGGCTGGAACTGGTGGACATCACCTGGGACAATACTCCACCGGAGGTGCTGCGGGAAGCCGCGCGCGCCTCTCTGAAGTTCCCCGTGAAGAGCAAGGAGGAGATCGCGCGGGCGGCGGTTGCGCTCCAGCGGAACCAACAGGCTGTGCAGCCCACTCCCACCCGCGGCGGGGACCGCGAGCTGGTGATCAAGAGGGCCATCGCCCATTTCAACCCGCGCCTCAGCAAGGCCGAGGTGGACACCATCGCGAACAGCATTCTCTCCTACTCGGCCCGCTACGGGGTGGACCCCTACATGGTGGTGGCGGTGGTGGCCGCGGAGTCCCGCTTCAACCCCAACGCGCGCTCCTACAAGGGCGCGGCCGGCCTGGGGCAGTTGATGCCGGCGACGGCGGAGGCGCACGGGGTCGATCCCTACGATCCGGTGGCCAACCTGGAGGTGGCGATCCGGATCATCAGCCGCAACCTGAAGAAGTACCACAACGACTGGAATCTGGCGCTCGCCGCCTACAACGCCGGCACGGGCGCCGTGTCACGCTACGGCGGCGTCCCCCCCTACCGGGAGACCCGCACCTACCTCTGGCGCATCTACGAGTACTGGTGCTGGCTGAACGGCACTGCACCCGAACCGCGGCCCAAGTAGCCCCCCTTCTCCGCCTCCTTCAGCGGGACGCTCGCCACAGCCTCACGAACTCGCAGGCCCCCTTCTGCCAGGACGGCAATTGGTGACCGTACACGCGCGCCAGTTTGGAGGTGTCCAGCAGGCTGTTCTTGGGTCTCGGGGCGGGAGTGGGGTACTCGGAACTGGGGATGGGCGTAACCTCGGGATCGAGACCGGCGGCGCGGAACACCTCGCAGGCGAACTCGTACCACGAGCAGCAGCCCGCGTTCACCGCGTGATAGGTCCCGTAGCACGGCTTGGAGATGATGACCGCCAGGGCCTTGGCGAGGTGCACGGTGTAGGTGGGCGCACCCACCTGGTCGCTGACCACCCGCAGTGACCGGGGCTTGCCGCCGGGGCATGGCTGGGCCAACGTGAGCATGGTGCGCGGAAAACTCTTGCCGTGCAGACCGTGGAGCCAGGAGGTGCGCACGATGTAGTGCTTCTCCAGGGTGACTCGGACCGCCAACTCGCCCAGCAGTTTCGACAGCCCGTACGCGTTGACCGGATTGGTCGGGTCCTCCTCCGTGTACGCGCCCTCCTTGGTCCCATCGAACACGTAGTCCGTGCTGATCTGAACCAGCGCGGCCCCAACCGCAGCCGCCGCCTCCGCCACATTGCGCGCCCCCCGGTGATTCACCCGAAAGGCGGTATGATACTCGGTCTCGGCCTTGTCCACCGCAGTATAGGCGGCGCAGTTGACGATCACCGCGGGACGACACCCGGAGACGAAGTCCCGCGCCGCGGCCGGGTCGGTGATATCGAACTCGTCCAGGTCGGCCGCGACCACCCGCCATCCGGCCTCGGCCAGGACGGGGCAGAGATCGCTGCCCAGCATCCCGCGCGCCCCGGTGACCAGGACGACGCGATCCTCACCCATCGAGGGGCATTCACCCGCCACGAACCGACTCCTCACCCATCGCGCCGCCCCCAGTCATGGGGGATGTCGTTGTCGTGGGGATCAACCCGGTACTCGTCGGGAGAGTCGTAGCGGTAGGGTTCGGTGGGACAGTTGACGATGATCGCCTCTTCCGTGCCGATGTTCTTGAACCCGTGGTAGACGAGAGGAGGCACGTGCACGAGGATGGGGTTGTGAATGCCCGCGTGAAAGACGTTCACCTCGCCTTTGGTGGGAGAGTCCTCCCGCGGGTCGTAGAGAGCGATCTCCACCATCCCATGCACCACCGCGAAGTTGTCGCTCTGCACCTTGTGGTAGTGCCATGCCTTCACCACCCCCGGGTAGGCGGTGGTGACATACACCTGCCCGAACTTGCTGAACATCGGGTCATCACATCGCAGGATCTCCATCAGCCTCCCGCGCTGGTCGGGGATCACCTTGAGTTGCTTTACGCTGACGCCTTCGATCATCTCCGGCTCCTTTGCCTCACGCCCGTCGCCCCGCGAGATTTCTTCGGCGCGGGCAGACAGTTGCCTTCTGCTCCAGGCCCGCTCTGCTCGCCGTGGAGCAAGGGGCGGCAGGATCGCGCGCCGATGGCTCGAATTGTGCCCAACAGCGGCGAGGGCCGATGCCCTCGTCGCTGTTGCACGATCGAAGTGGATTTTGCCCCGCGGATATCTGCTCCAACGTGACGCGCAAGTGCCGCCGGTGCTGCCGGTGGACTTGTGGGGGGAGTTGGCAGGCGAAGCCGATGGGGGCGGGGGACCTTCGGGCGGAGATTCCGTCGAGGCCGTCTGTCTGGGCGAACTGCTGATTGACTTCGTGTCCGAGGAGAAAGACGCGCCCCTCGTCTCCCTCCCGCGGTTCGCCGCCGCGGCCGGCGGGGCGCCTGCCAATGTGGCGGTGGGATTGGCGCGGTTGGGGGTGAAGACCGGGTTCATCGGCAAGGTGGGGGACGACCCGTTCGGAGAACACCTGCGCCGGACTCTGCAGGCGGAGGGGGTGGACGTGACACTTCTGCGCGTCGCCTCCGGCGTCCGCACCACCCTCGCCTTCGTCGCCTCCCGGCGAGACGGTAAGAAGGACATCTCTTTCCACCGAAACCCGGGGGCGGACATGCTGCTCACCGCGGAGGAGGTGAGGACCGACTATCTCCGGGCGGCTCGTCTCTTCCACTTCGGCTCGGTCAGCCTCAGCCAGCCTCCGGCGCGGGAGGCCACCATGTACGCGGCCCGGCTGGCGAAGAAGGAGGGGCTGTTGGTCTCCTATGATCCCAACTGGCGGCCCAGCCTGTGGTCGGACCCAGTGGAGGCGCGGGGGTGGATCTGGGATGCGATGTCCCTGGCGACGGTGGTGCACTGCGCGCGGGAGGATGCGATGTCCCTGGCGACGGTGGTGCACTGCGCGCGGGAAGAATGGGAATTCATCACCGGCACGGAGAGTCTGGAAGAGGGGGCCGCCCGCATGATGGAGGCGGGGGCATCCCTGGTGGTGGTGACTCAGGGAGAGGAGGGGTGCTGGTGGGACAACGGCCGCTCGCGAGGGCAGTTGCCGGGGTTCCAGGTGGAGGCCGTGGATCCCCTGGGAGCGGGAGACGCGTTCGTGGCGGCGATGCTGTCTCGGCTGGTGTCGGTGACGACGGGCGAGGGGCCGGTCAACCTCGGGGAACTCGACGACGAGCTGCTGCGG
>JALGTT010000064.1 GCA_029821235.1 Candidatus Hebobacteria bacterium
GAGGAGGTCGCCGCGCTCGCCGAGGAGATGCGGCCGGTGATCGAGTCCGCCTGCGGCGGAGACCTGGGGCCGCCGAGTTTCTTCGAGGCGTACACGATGATGGCGTTCATGCACTTTGCCCGGCGGAAGACAGACCTGGCGGTGATCGAGACGGGGCTGGGGGGACGGCTGGATGCCACCAACGTGGTGCAGCCTCTGGCCTGTGGCATCACGCGCATCGGCTTCGACCACATGCTGGAACTGGGCGACACGCTGCCGGAGATCGCGCGGGAGAAGGCGGGGATCATCAAGCCGGGAGTAACGGTCGTCTCCGCGCCCCAGGCGGAGGAAGTGATGGAGGTGCTGCTCGACACCTGTCTGGAGCGGCGCTGCCAGTTGATCGCCGTGGGGCAGCCCGGCGGACCGCAGGTGACCGTCACCGCCAGCGACCACCGGCGCCAGACCTTCACGGTGAAGACTCCGAGGACAACCTATCACGACCTTGCGTGCCCGCTCCTGGGGGCGCATCAGGCGGAGAACGCGGCGGTGGCGGTGGGCTTGATCGAGGCGCTCGCCGCGCACGGCATCGAGGTCCCCGCGGAGGCGGTGAAGACGGGCGTGGAGGGCGTGCGGTGGCCGGGGCGCTTCCAGATCGTGAGCCGCCGGCCGTGGGTGATACTCGACGGCGCGCACAACGTGGTGGGGGCGGAGGCCCTGGCGAGGACGTTGGAGCAGCAGTTCCCCGGCCGGCGGATCGTGCTGGTGCTGGGGGTGGGGCGGGATCATGATGCGGAGGCGATCGCGCGGGTGCTCGGCCCGATCTCCGACCGCGTGATCGCCACTGCGAGCGAGTCCCCCCGCGCGCGGGAGGCCCACGAACTTCAGCGGATCGCGTTCCGCCACTGCCGCCACACCGCCGCCTACACGCCGGTCTCCCTCGCGCTGCGGGAGGCCTTGGACCAGTGCCGGCTGGATGACGTGATCGTCGTCACCGGCTCCCTGTACGTGGTGGGGGAGGCGATGAAAGCGCTCGGCGTCGAGCCCTAGCCGACCTCACTTCGGCAGCGGCTGGCTGGCGGGGTCCACCCCCAAACTCTTGCAGGCCTTCTCGAACGTCCTGTCGAGGTCAGACTGCACCGAATCGTCCAGGTGGAACTCGTACTCGGCGATTGCCGCGCGCGCGCGATCGAGCGCCTCCTGGACGATGGGCCGCCCGCCCTCCGACCGCCAGCGGTCAATGTTGGAGCGGCGGAAGAGCAGGGAGTCGAACATGTCCGGCAACGCATCCAGGGTGGTGTCGTGGGAGAGGAAATTGCCCTCGACCGCGCCCTCCGCGATGACGTTGGCGATGGCATCGGCATCACCGTCCCAGGCCAGTCCGCCGAGGACGCGCTCCACATAGCGCGCCATCTCGTTGTCGAGGATGAACTGGGCGGGGCTGAACACCTCGTCCATGGAGAGTTGACCGGCCCCCAGGCAGAAGTGCCGGTATCCAGCGAGCGCCAACATGAGCAGATAGGCCATCCGGTCCACCGCGGCGAACGCGTCCGGCTGCTTGGCGTTGGTGTTGAGGTAGATGGTGTCGTGGCGGAAGCCGGAGAAGTGCTCGGCGGCGTCCCGCAGCAGCACCTGGATCATCACGTTCTCCGGCAGGCTGTAGCCGACGGTCATGTCCCGCATGTCGCCGAAGTCCACGCGCAGGGCAAGCCAGGTCTCCGGCGGCGTGGCTCCCAGCAGGCTGGACACGATCAACCCTCCCAGGCTCTCGGCGATCCCCTGCACCAGCAGCCCGGAGGGGAAATAGGGCGCCGTCAGCCCGCCCACCGGAATCGGGCACAGGCTGAGGCTGGGGGTGACCAGGTCGTCGTCCTTCAGTTTCCAGTAGGTCTCCAGCGCAAGATGGTCCAGGCGCAGGGGGCTGATGGTCACCTGCATGGATATCTGGTAGCGCCGCCCCACCACCTGATACATCTCCCCAAGCCACCTGATGGTGTCGAGGTCGTGGGTGAGGATCTCGCCGCCGAAGCGCGCGGTGTTCTCCAGGCAGGCCTTTTCAAGCCAGAGGATCTGGATGCGCTCGTCCAGGTCACACGGGTAGACCGGCGCGGGCCCGCTGTCATTCCGGCTGGCCACCAACTTCAGCATCTCCACCACATCGGCGGCGGTGGATGGGCGGATCTCCGCGGAGTCCATGTCTATGATGTTGAAGCAGTTCCAGGGAGCGGTGACGCGCAGGCGCTCCTCCGGCTGTCTCCTCCTTCCGGCCGCGCGCGCCGCGGCGATGTTCTCCTCGATGAGATCGCGGGAGAACTTCAGCCGGCCGCCCTCGAACCGCGCTCCCGGGGTGGAGGTGACCGCTTCCACGGTGGGCTGGTGCTGACATTCGAGCCCCGTCTCCTCCAGCACCTTTACCACCGCCTCGTGCATGACGGACAATTGCGCCGGCGACAGCCCGCCGGACAACGAGAAGTCTATTCGCTCCATTGCTCTCTCCGTGGTGGGAATGCAGGCGAAACGACGCGACCCGCCTCCCCCCGGTTTCTTCTCTGTCAGATGCCTTCCCTGCCGGATTGGCCGCTTGACACGAATGGTATAATACCGGCGGGGAACCCCAGGTCGGCGTCCTCTCCGCCGCGGCCGGGCGTCCCCAGGGAGTTCTCGCTGTGGCCGATTCGCCGCCGCTGATCGGCGATGTCGCCGACGAACTATACAAGTGCAATCGCTGTGGGTTCTGTCAGACTCGGTGCCCCATCTACCGCGTGACCGGCCTTGAAGGCTCGGTGGCGCGCGGCCATCTCGCGCGGCTGCAAGGAGTGCTGGAGCGGGACCTGCCCTTGGACGACCGGCTCCGCGCCGATCTCTCCGCGTGTCTGATGTGCCGCGCCTGCACCGCCGAGTGTCCGCCGGGGATCCAGACCGACCGCATCGTCACCGCCGCCCGGGCCGCCTACGCGGCCGAGCGGCAGCCCTGGTGGCACCGGCTCATCTTCCGCCGCGCGCTCCCCAACCCGGCGCTGATGCGCGCCGTGGTGAAGACTCTCTACCTCCTCAAGCGCACCGGGCTGACCTCGGCCGCCAGACTGCTGAGGCTGATTCCGGGGCTGGACCGGGGCCTGGCGGAGGCGCAGACGATGATGCCGATTCCCTCCACCTTCCTCCGCGCGCGCCTGGCGGCCAGGCCAGTCGCCGCGCGGACGGCGCGGCAGGTGGTGTATTTTGCGGGGTGTGGGATTGACTACACCCTTCCCGAGGTGGGAGAGGCGACCTTCGATGTGCTGGAGGCGGCCGGCTTCGAGGTGACGGTGGCGCCGAACGTGTGCTGCGGGCTGCCCGCCTATGCCTATGGCGACCTGGAGGGAGCGCGCGCGCTGGCGGAGAGAAACCTGGATTTGCTGGCCGGGCTGGGCGGCGAGGCGGTCATCACCGACTGCGGGAGTTGCGCGTCTTTCCTGCGCGATTATCCGTCTCTCTTCGCGGAGGGTGATCCCCGCCGCCGGCGCGCCCAGGAGTTCGCCGAGAGGATCCGGGAGTTCTCCGAATTCGTCGCCGCCGCGCCGCCGCAGGGGCTGTCGCCCGTGAGGGCGGTAGTGACCTACCACGATCCCTGTCATCTCAGCAGATATCACACGGTGACGAAGGAGCCGCGGGAGTTGCTGCGCGCGATACCGGAGTTGGAGTACCGAGAACTGCCGGAGGCCGACTGGTGCTGCGGGGGGGCGGGGAGTTACGCGCTGTCTCACTACGACCTCTCGATGGCCGTCCTGGAGCGCAAGATGGGCAACATCCGGGCGACGGGAGCGGAGGTCGTCGCCACCACCTGTCCGGCCTGTATCGCGCAACTCAGATACGGGGCGAAGATCTTTGGGCCGGCGGTGGAGGTGCTCCACCTTTCCCAGGTCTTGAAGCGAGCGCTGCCTCAGTGAATGGTGCGGGGCGCCGCGGCGTCAGCCCCCGGTGCCTCGTAGAACGGGTTCTCCTTGACCACGTCGCCCAGAATCACCACCGGGTGGGTTTGCAGCGCGGCCATCACCAGTTCGCCCTGGACCTGCCGGGCATTGTACTGACAAACCCAGACCGCGGGGCGGCCGAGCATCTCCTGGCTGACCCGTATCTCGTACTCCGCCCACATGTCCACGGACAGGGAACTCGTCCCCAGCCAGGAGACGTCGGTGGCCGCGCGGGTGGTCTCATACCCGCGGCCGCGGCCCTCCCCCAGCAGGGACAACATCAAGTCAATGGTGCGCTCCGGCTCGAAGACGCCCCCTCGCAGGTAGAAGTCCACCTCCGAGATCAGGGTGAGTTGGCCGGAGGCTTCGAGGGTGGGCAGATCGCCTCCCGCCTCGGCCAGACCCGCCCGCAGCCACTCCGCCGACTCCCGAGGACCCACCCACACGCATTGCTGGCTGGCGCGCAGTCCGTTGGCGATGAAGGGCACCATCACCTCGGACTGCTGGGTGTGGCTCTCGAAGATGGCGCAGATGTGGTCGCCCCAGGAGAAGCGGAGCTGGCCGTATCCGAACATGGTCTCGTCTGGCATCGTTCTGACTCCATCGCAGACTTTGACCGCGCGCGGGCGAAACCCCTGTTCGCTTGTGAGACATCGGCATCGCATCTCTGTAGTTGACTGCAAGACCGTTGCGAGCAATCGGCCGATCCCCAAAACATGGAATATGAAGATTGCGGTGAGCGGACCAAATCCCACCGAGGTGACGAAGTATGGGGCGCAGGACAGCGGATTTGGCCGACCACTTGTGGGCTGAAAATTTGCAGGAAGTACAGGACGTTCTTGGGCACGCCTTGGGGGTGCCGCTTCTGTTTGTGGATCCCTCCGGCCGCCCGCTCGCAGCATGCGAAGACCTCAGTGAGTTCTGTCGTTGGCTGACGCGCGCCATCCCTCTGCCCAGGCCCTGTCTGGAGTGCGGCCGGGGAGAGCGGCTGACCAGGACGGCGAGGGCGGGCAGTTCTCTCCGTCAACTCTGTTGGGTGCACAGTTGCCCTCTCGGGGTGGCCGACGCGGCCGCGCCCATCTGGTCGGCGGGCAGCATCATCGGCTATCTATCGACCGCGCAGGTGCGGCTGCGTCCGCAGCCCGGCCGGGAGGGCGCCCCCGCGCCTTCCGAGCCGGCCGCGGATGCCGAGGAACACACGGCGCTCTTGTCCCGGCTGCCGATCTGCTCTCCCGGCACTCTGGAGAGAGCGGCCGCGGGGCTCGCCGCGGTCGCCTCCTTGATCGGGTCGCTGGCGGCCGCCCGCCAACGCAACCGCCGGCTCGCCGAACGCGTGCGGGAGCAGACCAGATGGATTCAGGCCAACGAGCGCACCGACCCGGTCACCGGCCTCGCCAACCGGCGTCAATTCCTCGCCACCCTGGAGGGCGAATTGGCGCGGTCGCGGCGCTATCACTGCCGTCTGGCGCTGGCCGTGTTGAGCGTGCACGGATTTCGCGAGATCAACGACGAATTCGGGCACGAGGCCGGGAACGGAGTGCTGAGGGCGATCGCCAATGCGCTCACCTCCACCCTTCGGCAGACGGACGCGCTGGGGCGGCTGGGCAACGATGAGTTCGGCGTCATCTTCACGGAGACGGGACGTGAGGGCGCGATGATCGCACTTGCCCGGCTCGCTCACCAGATCGAGGAGATCAACGCCTCCGGCGAGTTGCCGGTGGAGATTCGCGTCCACACCGGGCTCTGCGAATACGCGCGTGAGACAGAGGACTTGCTGGCCGAGGCCAGGGAGGTTCTGCGGCGCGCCCGGCAGGCTGCGTGGGTCCCAGGGTAGCGCACGCTCAGCGCTCGGGCTGACGCGAGGTCCGCCACCGTTGCTCCCACACCACGGTGGTGAGGCGCGGCAGGCGGGGGTGCGGGCCCAGGGAGAGGAGTTGAGCGGCGACTTCTTCTCCGGCGGCGTGAATCGCCCGCTGGCGCGATTTGCGACGCGCGCCCAACGCGATCAGGTCTGCGGCTGCGCCGAAGGGCAACTCCGCGGTGTTGATGGTGAGGTCGTAGTGAGCCGGTGACTCGATGTCGCCGTCGAAGGACTGCCGCACGAAGCGGCGTCGCTGCTCGTCGCTGCGCCGCAGCAGACGCTCTGCGGTCAGCCTGGAGACCCCCTGTCTGGCACACAGGCGCTCCACACGGCAGGACATGGGGGCGATGATGCGGACATGCAAGGTCCCCGGATCGGTGAGTACGAAGGCCGCGCCGCGGCCCATGATGATTACGTCCCCCTCCCGCTCCAGAGCGAGGAGCACCATCGCCAGGCGGCGCAGATACTGCTCCCGGCTGACCGAGGTCTGCCACTCCGCGATCAACGCCTCCACCGTGCCCAGCGCGATCTCGTCGAAGCGGGCTACGTGCGCGACCGGCAGGCCCCACTGCTGGGCCATGTGCTCCACGATGGAGCGATCCACGACCCTCAGTCCCGTGCGTTCGGCGACCAGGTCTACGATTTCCTCTCCGCCGCTCTCCGCTTGTCGCGAGATGGTGATTACCATGGCCGGGTTCTTCTCCCCGCTGTCCACAACCATTCTACCACACCACCGCCGCCTCTGCGGGACCCTTGTATCGCGAACGGACTACTCGCCGCTCCCCTCCAGAGGCACCTCTTCCCACTCGCCCTCTTCTTCTGCGGATTGCTCCGCCTGGGCGCGATCCAGTTCCTTCAGCCGCTGCACGGCGGGCGCGTTGCCCGGCACCTGGGAGAGGGCCGCGTAGGCCCACTCTCTCGCCTCCGCAAACCGCCACAGGTCGAG
>JALGTT010000065.1 GCA_029821235.1 Candidatus Hebobacteria bacterium
CGGACCGACCACATCCTGTTCATTGCCGCCGGCGCCTTCCACACCAGCAAGCCCTCCGACCTCATCCCCGAACTTCAGGGGCGGTTCCCGCTGCGGGTCAACCTCAGCGCGCTGGGGGAGGAGGACTTCGTGCGCATCCTTACCGAGCCGCAGAACTCCCTCATCCGGCAATATGCGGCGCTGATGGCCACCGAGGGCGTCGAGTTGGAGTTCACCCCCGAGGGCATCGCCGAGATCGCCCGCGTCGCCGCCCAGGTGAACGAGCGCACCGAGAACATCGGCGCGCGGCGGCTGCACACCATCATGGAGCGCCTGCTGGAGGAAGTGTCCTTCGAGGCCTCCGATATCGCTCCCGCACACATCACCGTCACCCCCGATTACGTACGGCAGCAACTCGCCGACGTCACTGAGTTAGGGTACGGGCCGCAGATGGACGCGGATGAGGGCAGATAGATGAGGAGGGGTGGCGGGGCAACGGCCACAGGCTGGGAGCCTGTGCCACTGGTAGAGGGAAGGCGGAGCTTCCACAGGGTCGTGCTGTAGGGCGGGGTTACCAAACCCCGCCAAACCACATGCCTTGGCCTACCCACCCCATACGCAAGCTCCGCTTGCGTGGCGGGCGTAGGCCCCTAAGCCATTCAGGCCGGGGTGTGGCTAGGTCTGCCTCGGGCAGACCGCCATGGCGGCCAAAGGCCTAGCCAGCGGCCTGCCGACCTGTGCTCCGTAGCCTCAGCGAAGGAGGAAGGCAGGCCTAGCCATGTGCCCGCCCTACAGCAGAGACTCCAGCGGACAGGCCTGGGCTACAATTTGGCTGGCATAGGACTTGTCTGCCTTGGGCCGAATGGCAGTGTTCAGAACGGCCACAGGTGAGGCGCCTGTGGCACTGGAGGTATAGGGCGGGCGCACACGTGCTTGCCAGCGGCGAGGGCTTTGTGTTAGACTCTAATGCCGTTTGCGGCCGTTGTTGCGTGGGGCCGGGCGGCATCATCTCTCGGCGGCCGCGACCCTCCCAGTCCGCGCCAGGCCTCGGCGCCAGAAGCGGATAGCGGCTCGCTACAGGAATGGGAAAGGAGTCTCACCTTGGGAGTCTCACCTTGGCGCTCGTCACCATGAAGGAACTGTTGGAGGCCGGGGTCCACTTCGGCCACCAGACCCGTCGCTGGAACCCCAAGATGAAGAGGTACATCTACGCGGGCCGCAACGGGATCTACATCATCGACTTGCACCAGACAGTGAAACTGCTGGATGAGGCCTATAAGTTCGTGAGGGAACTGGCCGCCAATGGCGGCAACCTGTTGTTCGTGGGAACGAAGAAGCAAGCACGTGAGTCGATCGCGGAGAACGCTCAGCGATGCGGCATGTTCTGGGTGTCGGAGCGGTGGCTGGGCGGCATGTTGACCAACTACCGCACCATCAAGCAGCGCATCGACCGACTGAAGGCTCTGCGCCAGATGGTGGAGGACGGCACCGTGGAGCGCCTCCCGAAGAAGGAGCGCGCCCGGCTCGCCGACGAGCAGGCGAAACTGGAGCGCGTGCTGTCCGGCATCGAGAATATGCCCGGTCTGCCGCAGGCGCTGTTCGTGGTGGACACCATGCAGGAGCGCATCGCGGTGGCCGAGGCGCGGAAACTCAAGATCCCAGTGGTGGCGATCGTGGACACCAACTGCGATCCCACCGAGATTGACTACGTGATCCCCGGCAACGACGATGCCATCCGCTCCATCAAATTGATCACGGGCAAGATGGCCGACGCGGTGCTGGAGGGCAAGGCCGAGATGGAGGCCCGCCTGGCGCGCGAGGCGGCCGCCGCGGAAACCGTGGAAGCCTCCGAGGAGACGGTGCTGGCGGGGGCCGAGATTCCCGCCACCGCGATGGCGGCGGCCGCGGTGGAGGCCGGCGTGATCGCAGAGCAGCCGGCGGAGGCCGAGCCGGCGGAGGGCGAGGAGCAGGCCGAGGCCCCGGCCCCCGAAGGGGGAACACTGGTCGTCGAGGACGAGGAAGATATCGGCGGCGTGGAATTGACATAGCCACGCGGCCGCGCACGACACCGATCAGGAGGACAAGGTTGGCGGTTACAGCGCAGCAGGTACAAGAGTTGAGAAGCAAGACCGGCGCGGGCATCATGGACTGCAAGCGCGCGCTGGAGGAATCCGGCGGTGACGTGGAAAAGGCGATGACCCTTCTGCGGAAACAGGGCCAGGCGCGCGCCGACGCGCGCATGTCCCGCAAGACCGCGGAGGGAGTGATCGCCTCCTATGTCCACGCAGGCGGGCGCATCGGTGTGCTGGTGGAGGTCAACTGCGAGACCGACTTCGTCGCCCGCACCGATGAGTTCCAGGAACTGGCCCACAATCTCGCCATGCACATCGCCGCGGAGAGCCCCCGCTACGTGCGGCGGGAGGAGGTGCCCGCGGAGGTGACGGAGCAGGAGAAGGAAGTCTATCGCGCCCTCGCCGAGAAAGAGGGCAAACCCGAGAAGGTGATAGACCGGATCGTCGAGGGCCGGCTGAACAAGTTCTATCAGGAGATCTGCCTGCTGGAACAGACCTACGTACGGGATGACGAGCGCACGGTGGAGGAGTTGGTGAGGGATGCCATCGCCAAACTCGGGGAGAACATCGTGGTCAGCAGGTTCGTCCGGTTTCAGGTGGGAGAACAGGACGACGGATAGCCGTTCCCGGAGGACGGAGTGCCCCAAGCGCACTACAAGCGAGTGATGGTCAAGCTCAGCGGCGAGGCCTTCGCGGGAGACGTCGGCTTCGGCATCGATCCCGAAGTGGTGCATCGCATTGCCGAGGAGATCAAGGAATGCCGCGACCTGGGGGTGGAGATGGGCATCGTGGTCGGCGGGGGCAACTTCCTGCGGGCCCGCTCCCATTCTCTGCACGACATCCAGCGAACCACCGCCGACTATATGGGCATGTTGGCCAGCGTGCTCAACTCCCTCGCGCTGCAGGCCTCGCTGGAGGCGCTATCGGTGGATACCCGGGTGCAGAGCGCGATCGAGATTCGGGAGGTGGCCGAGCCCTATATCCGGCGGCGGGCGGTGCGCCATCTCGAGAAGGGGAGGGTGGTGATCTTCGGCGGCGGCACCGGAAACCCGTACTTCACCACCGACACCGCGGCGGCGCTGAGGGCCGCCGAGATCGGGGCGGAGGTGTTGATGAAGGCGACCGACGTGGACGGCGTCTACGAGCGTGACCCCAAGGTCGACGAAACGGCGAAGAAGATGGAGGAACTCACCTACCTCGACGCCCTGCGGATGGGGCTGAGAGTGATGGACGCCACCGCGGTCTCCCTGAGTATGGACACCAAGATACCGGTGATCGTGTTCAACCTTCTCACCCCCGGCAACATCAAGCGGGTGCTGCTGGGAGAGAAGATCGGAAGTGTCATTACCTGATCGGCTTTCCCCTCCGAGGCCGGGCTCCGGCGGGCAGGGACGCCCCGGGGGATGACGGGGAAGCACATGTGAAGGAGGCGACATGCCGAAGGATCCCATCGCTGAACTCATGACCAATACCGACCACCGCATGCTGGCGGCCATCGAGAACGTCAAGCGCGAGTTCGCCATGATCCGCACCGGGCGCGCCAATCCGGCGCTGCTCGACCGCGTGCGGGTCGAGTACTATGGCGAGAAAGTGCCCGTCAACCAGGTCGGGACCATCTCCACCCCGGAACCGCGGCTGCTCATGATCCAGCCATGGGACAAGGCGATGATCAAGCCCATCGTGGACGCCATTACCAGTTCCGACCTCGGGCTCAACCCGATGAGCGACGGCAACGTGATTCGGGTGCCTATCCCCCAGTTGACCACCGAGCGCCGCCAGCAGTTGGCCAAGCAGGTCGCCCAGAAGTCCGAGGAGGGCAAGGTGGCGGTGCGCAATATCCGCCGGGAGACGCTGGACAAGATGCGGAGCATGCAGAAGCGCGGCGAGATGTCCGAGGACGACCTGCGCCGCTTCCAGGACCAGTTGCAGAAGATCACCGACGCACATATTGCCCAGATAGACGAACTGAACAAGGCGAAGACCAAGGAGGTCATGGAGGAATGAGCATCCCCTCCGTGATCGCATTTCCTCTGGAGGAGGCGAAGAAGGCGCTTTCCGCGGCCGGCATCGGCCGCGTGGAGGTCTCCCGCACCGCTCCCCCCTCCGGCGGGCGGGGCGGCGTGGAGCGGGTGGTCAGGGAGCGGTATTGCGAGGACACCGCGTATCTCACCGTGGCCGAGGCGATACCCGGGCCGGAAAGGGAGAACCGCTGATCGCTGCCTCCCCCCTACAGATTTCGGAGCAGGAGGCCCTGGAGCGGCTGGACGAGTCCCGCCTGCCCCGCCACGTGGCCGTGATCATGGACGGCAACGGACGGTGGGCGCAGAAGCGGGGCAAGCCGCGCGTGGAGGGTCATCGCGCCAGCCGCCAGAGCATGAGGGAGACCATCCAGGGGTGCAGCGATCTGGGAATCTCGTTCCTCACTCTCTACGCGTTTTCCACCGAGAACTGGCGCCGGCCGGCCGCGGAGGTGAATGCGCTGATGGCCCTCATCGAACAGGCCCTGGCGGGCGAGATCGCGCAACTCCACGAGCGAAAGGTCAAGGTGGTGCACCTGGGGAGCAGAGAGCGCCTTCCCCAGTCTCTACTGGACGAATTGGACCGAGCCGCAGAGTTGACCCGGGACAACACCGGCCTGCGGCTCTATCTCGCCATCAACTACGGAGGCAGACAGGAGATCGCCGCGGCCGCGGCGGAACTGGCGCGGGAGGTGAAGGCAGGAACCCTCACGCCCGAGGAAATCACCCCCGAGCGGCTGGCCGAGCGCCTCTATCGGCCCGAACTGCCCGATCCCGACCTGCTGGTGCGCACCGGGGGAGACCTCCGCATCTCCAATTACCTGCTCTGGCAGATGGCCTATACGGAGATCTACGTCACTCCGGTGCTGTGGCCGGACTTCCGCAGGATACACCTGCTGCACGCGCTGTTGGACTACCAGGGGAGACAGCGACGCTTCGGCGGAGTAAAGGATGCAGTGGAAAACCAGCACTAAATTACTGATCAGCATCCCCCTCTTGATCATCCTCATCGCGCTCGACGGAGTGGCGGCCCTGGAGGGGCTGCCCCTCCTGGTAATCGCCCTGGGGCTGGCCCTGCTGGCCGGTGACGCGGCCCGCACCTGGCTGCGGTCGAAGGGGAGGCCGAACCTGGCCTGGCTGCCCTTCATGGCCGCCGCCCTGGTCCTGCTGATCGCGTTCTGCAAGGGAAGAGATCTCTCACAGGGAGCGCTCTTCGCCATCACGCTGGGGGTGGTGTTCGATATTCTGTTGATTGCGCTGGCGGCGATTGCGGAGGCCGGCCGGAGGCGCGCGAAAGGCGTGCTGGAGTTCGCCGGCCTGTTGGCCCTCGGCCTGGCGATGGGGTTCGCGCTCTCGCTGATGTTCGTGTTCGTCCACGGCGGTCCGGCCGCCACCAGCCTCGCCGGGCCCTGAGTCCGCCATGAGTCACCCCAAAGGCATCGCCATTCTCGGTTCCACAGGCTCCATCGGCCTCCAGACCCTCGATGTCATCTCCGCCCTTCCGGGTCGGTTCCGCGTGGTGGCGCTCGCCTGCCGCCGCGCAGCCGAGGAAGTCGCCGAACAGGCGCTCCAGTACCGCCCCAAGGTCGTCGCGGTGGCCGACCGGCAGGCCGCGAAGGCAGTGCGCCAACGGCTCCAGGGGCATACTGTGGAGGTCGCCTCAGGGCCGGAGGCGGTGGCAGCCTGCGCGGTGAGAGAGGACGTTGATCTAGTGGTGGCGGCGGCGAGCGGGATCGCGGGCCTGCTCCCCGTGTGGGAGGCGGTCGGCGCGGGCAAGACCGTCGCGCTGGCCAACAAGGAGCCGCTGGTGGTGGCGGGCGAGTTGCTGACCGCCCGCGCCAGGGAGGCCGGCGCGCGACTCCTGCCCGTGGACAGCGAGCACTCCGCCATCTTCCAACTCCTGCTGGGGCAGGACCGGGGCGCGGTGAGGAGGGTGATCCTCACCGCCTCGGGGGGCGCGTTCCGCGACTTCAGCCCCGAGGACCTGGCGAACGTGACCCCGGAACAGGCGCTGTCCCACCCCACCTGGCAAATGGGCCCGAAGGTGACCGTGGACTCCGCCACCCTGATGAACAAAGGGCTGGAGGTGATGGAGGCGCGCTGGCTGTTCGACCTGGACCCGGAGCAGATCGCGGTGCTGATGCACCCGGAGAGCATCGTGCACAGCGTGGTGGAATTCGCGGACGGCAGCCTCCTCGCCCAACTTGCGCCGCCCGACATGCGGCTTCCCATCCAGTTCGCCCTCACCTATCCCGAACGGCTGCCCCGCCGCGACCCGCCCCTCGACCTGGCGCGGCTCGGCGCGCTGCACTTCTCCGAGGTGCCGCTCTCCCGTTATCCGTGTCTCCGCCTGGCGCGGGAGGTGCTCGCCGCCGGCGGCACCGCTCCAGCCGCCCTGAATGCGGCCGACGAGGTGGCGGTGGAATGGTTCTTGCAGGGAAGAATCCCCTTTACTCGAATTTCGGAGATCATCGCAGACACGCTGTCGCAGCACGAGGTGCGGCCCGCGGATTCGCTGGAGACACTGCTTTCCGTTGACCGCGAGGTGCGGGAACGCCTGGAGAAGGACGCGCGGAAGTGGACCTGATACGATATGCGGCCATTGGACTCGCCTTCGGGTTGACCGTGTTCGTGCACGAACTCGGGCACTTCCTCACCGCGCGGCTGTCCGGCATGGCGGTCCACGAGTTCTCCATCGGGTTCGGGAGACCGCTCCTCTTCTGGTTCAAGCGCGGGGAGACCCAGTATTCGTTCCGGCTGTGGCCGTTCTTCAGTTATGTGCGGGTGGCGGGCATGGAGCCGGACGACCATCACCCACACGGATTCGACAAGAAGGGCCGGCCGGCGCGCGCCGCGGTGCTGGTGATGGGCTCGGTGATGAACTTCCTGCTGGCGGTGGCCATCTTCGTCGCCATGGGGACGTTCATCGGCATGCCGATGGTGCAGAACCGGGTGGACCTGGTGCAGAAGAAGTCCCCGGCGGCGCAGGCGGGCTTGCAGCCGGGCGACCGCATCGTCGGGGCGAGCGGCCGCACGGATCTTTCGGTTGACGAAATCAGAAAGGTCATCCGCTCCCACCCCGAGCAGGAGATCGTGCTGGAGATCGAGCGGAACGGAAAACGCTTGAGCCTCCCGATCACCCCGCGGGCGGAGACGGAACTGCAGGTCGAGGGGCTGAAGATACACAAGGTCCAGATCGGGCTCATCGGGATCCAGTTCGGCACCCGGACCATGCCGGTCGGCGTCTGGCAGTCGGTCAAGAACGGTTTCCTGTTCGTCTACGATATGGTCCACATACAGATCGTGGGCATCATCGGCGTTATCAGCAAGACCGTCCCCGCCGATTTCATCGGCCCCGTGGGTATGGCCGACATGCTCTACCGGCAGGCCGAGCAGAGCTGGGCCGACTTCCTGTGGATGTTTGCGCTGTTCACGGTGGCCGTGGGCTTCATCAACCTGCTGCCGATTCCTCCCCTCGACGGCAGCCGCCTCGTCATCCTCGCCATCGAGGGCATCCGCGGCAAGCCCTTCGACAAGCGCAAGGAGTTGGTGGTGCACATCGTGGGGCTGATGCTCTTCCTCGGCCTCGCCCTGATCGTCGC
>JALGTT010000066.1 GCA_029821235.1 Candidatus Hebobacteria bacterium
GCCGTGCAGGAGTACGCGGGCGTCGAGCCGGAGGACCTGCTCTCCCAGGAGCGCGCCCTGGCCGTCTGCGCGGAGAAGGGCCTGCCGGCCGAGGAGGGCACGCCCATCAGTACCCTCATCAACAACCTGTTCGAGGCCTTCGTGCAGCCCAAGCTGGTGCAGCCCACCTTCGTGTTCGACTACCCCACCATCATCTCTCCGCTCGCCAAGGCCCGCCCCGACCGGCCGGAGTTGGCGGAGCGGTTCGAGCCGTTCATCGCCGGGCTGGAGCTGGGCAACGCGTTCTCCGAACTCAACGACCCGGAGGAGCAGCGGCGGCGGTTCCAGGACCAGGTCGCCATGCGCGCCCAGGGGGATGATGAAGCCCACCCCATGGACGAGGACTTCCTGCGCGCCCTGGAATACGGCATGCCCCCCACCGGCGGCCTCGGCCTCGGGATAGACCGCCTGGTGATGGTGCTCACCGGCGCCCCCTCCATCAGAGACGTGATCCTCTTCCCCCAGATGCGCGCGGAGCAGTCCGACTAGCGCAACTGAAATCTTGTCAGCGGGGCAAAGCAGACGGTATCCCTCACTCGCGCGAACGCGCGCGTGCCCGGCCGGCCAGCAATGGAAGAAGATTCAACGGCTGAACGAACCGAGACGCGCGTTGCGCCTGGCGGAGGCCGGCGCGCGTTGTATGTCGGTATGCGCTGGGTGGGCCGCCTACACTGTCTCGGAAGCGGCGAGGATATGCGCGATATCGCGGTAGAGGACATCGCGCAGCTGCCCCTCAGAAGCCACGGTGAGGTGAAAATTGTCGTAGTAGCGAAGCCGGCCGATCAGGGTTGCGCCCGACTTCAGATGCACGATCACCCGCATCTCCGGTTCCACCAGCAGCCGCTCATGCAAGCGGTCCCAGAGCTGGTCCTCCGGGTCAGACGAGTGGTCGAATATGAGGGTAGGTGGAGCAGGCGGCTTGGTCATGTCGCCGACCTCCGTTTCCGAGCAACCCTCACTCGGGAGATTATGAATGATCAGATGAAGCGTCAGGTCCAGTTGAGAGGGTTGCTATTTGCCGCCGAACGAAGGTCAGCGCACCAATGCTCCTAAACCGCCTCCTTTGCGCCACATCCCCATGGTTTCTCAGGCAGTTGATTCTACCACATGCCCGCACCGCCTGCAAGATTTTTCCCCGGAGGAAATTCTTGCCCTCAGGGGGCCTGAGCGCCCCTCGGGCCGGAAGAACCGAGCAAGCGAAGGGCATTGAACACCACTAGCAGGGACATGCCCGTATCCGCCGCAATCGCCGCCCACAGCGTCGCCCGGCCCAGCAGCGCGAGCACCACGAAGACCGCCTTCACCCCCAGCGCGGCGGAGATGTTCTGCCTGATGATGGAGAGCATGCGCCGGGAATGACCCATCAGCCACGGGAGGCGTGAGAGGTCGTCGGACATGAGGGCGATGTCGGCGGTCTCCAGCGCCACGTCCGTGCCCATCGCCCCCATCGCCACCCCCAGGCTGGCGCGCGCCATGGCCGGCGCATCGTTGACTCCGTCCCCCACCATCGCCACGTGATGATAGCGGTGGACCAGGTCCTCCACCACGGCCACCTTGTCCTCAGGCAGCAACTCGGCGCGCACCTCATCCACCTCCACCTGGCGGGCGATGGCCTCCGCGGTCCCGCGGTTGTCCCCGGTGAGCATGACGATGCGCCGCACCCCGGCCTCCCGCAGTTGCCGTATGGCGCGGGCGGCCTCGGGCCGCACTTGATCGCCGACCGCGATGAACCCGCACACATGGCGGTCATTGGCGACCACCACCACCGACGCCCCCGTGCGGGACATCGCCTCCAGACGGTCGTGCACCTCCGGGGTCTCCTGCTTCCGCTCCTCCAACAGCCGATGAGACCCGATCCAGAAGTGGCGCCCCCCGATGACGCCGGTGGCCCCCTTGCCCTTGATCACCTGGTAGTCGGTCGCCGCCTCCGGGAAGATGCCGCGGGCCTGCGCGTGCGTGGTGATCGCCCGCGCCAGAGGATGCTCGCTGCGGGCCTCCATCGCCGCCGCCCGCGCCAGCAGTTCCTCCTCGGTGTGGCCGTTGAGGGGAACCACCTCCAGCACCTTCGGCTCGCCCCGGGTGAGAGTCCCCGTCTTGTCCAGCGCGATCGCCCGCAGGTGGGAGGGCAGTTCCAGGTACAGGCCGCCCTTGATCAACACCCCCTGGTTGGCCGCCGCGGCCAGCGCGGCCACCACGCTCACCGGAGTGGAGATCACCAGCGCGCAGGGACAGGCGATCACCAGCAACACCAGCGCGCGGTAGAACCACACCGCCCACGGCGCGCCGAACAGCAGCGGAGGCGCCACCCAGATCACCAACGCGCAGGCCATCACGATGGGGGTGTAGTAGCGCGCGAATCGGTTCACCCACTGCTCGCTGCGGCTGCGCCGCGCCTGCGCCTCCTCCACCAGGCGGATGATGCGGGCGAGGGTGGTCTCTCCGGCCGCCCGCGTGGTCTCCACCTCCAGCGCCCCGTCTCCATTGATAGTTCCGGCGAACACCTGGGAGCCGGGCTCCTTGGGCACCGGCATGGACTCGCCGGTGATGGGAGCCTGGTTGACCGCGCTCGCCCCGTTCACCACTTTCCCGTCCAGCGGCACGGTGGCCCCCGGCTTCACCAGGATCAGGGAGCCCACGGGGACTTGCTCTGCGGGGACGATGTGGTCGTGGGGCCGGGGCGGGCAGTCCAGGCCCGCGAGGGCAGTCTCCTTTCCGGCCTCGTTCTCTCCCTGATGGAGCAGTATCGCCTCCGCGGGGGCGAGTCTCATCAGCGCGGCGATGGCGCCGCGGGCGTGCTCCACACTCCACGATTCCAGCAGCAGCGAGAGCGCGAAGAGGAAGGAGACGGTGGCCGCCTCGAACCACTCGCCGATCAGCGCCGCGCCGGCAACCGCCACCACCATCAACAGGTTCATGTCCGGGCGGAGCCGGCGGGCGGCCGACCAGGCCCGGGGCACCACGAACCAGCAGCCGGTTAGGACGGCTGCGGCGGAGAATACCTGGGTGCCGAGCGGGGTCGCGTGTTCCCGGCCGAGTCCCGCGCCGAAGGCGAACTGCAACCCGCCGGCAGCGATGGCGTGCACGATGAAACCGGCAGAGGCGAAGGCGCCGCTGGCGATGGTGAGGACCAGGCGCAGATTGACTTTTCTCTCGCCCGCGCGCTCCGCCTTGCGGCGGCTCGCCCCCCATGGCTCGGCCTTCAACCCGGCGCGCGCGGCGGCGGCGAAGATGTCGTCTGGGGCGACCTTCTCCGGGTCATAGATGACCACCGCGCGGCGGCTCAACACCTCGCAGGCGACGGCTCGCACCCCCTCGACCCGGTCCAACTCGGCCTCGAGCGCCGCCACCTCTTCGGCGCAGTCCATGTCCGGGATTCGGAGTTCCAACTGAGAGGACATGGCGCGGCTAGCCCCGTCCATGATTCTTCGCGGCGCGAATCAGGGCCATGATCTTCCCCGACGCGAGCCGGTAGTAGGCCATCTTGCCCTCCGCGCGGTACGCCACCAGCCCCTCGTTCCTCAGCCGCCCCAGTTCCTGCGAGGTGGCCGAGGTGGACATCCCCAGCACCTGCGCGAGGTCGCACACACAGAGTTCCCGCCCGTCCAGCGCGAACAGCAGCCGCAGCCGGGTCGGGCTGCCCAGCAGTTTGAACAGCCGCTGGAGGCGCTCCAGTTCCCCCTCCGTCGGAAGCGCGGCCAGCGCCCCCCGGACCCTCTGGGGATCGAAGGCGTTGACCTCGCACTCTCCCTCGGCGGCGCGTCGCACGCGTATCAATTGCTGTGCCATCGGCTCCTCTGCCGTGCTCGCTTCGTCATTTTACGAAATGACGAAGCGATGGTCAAGGAACTGTGGTCTCGTAACTCTGACATACATGTCGGGAGAGATGGGGATCAAGGCGCTTGCTCACGGCTCTCGTCCTGTGCGTCTCGAACGGTGCCGGGGTAGGCCGGAGCGGCCCCTTCCACCTCCGTCTTCGCTCCAGCCCGTGACCGCCGCGCCGCAGGGAGAGCACGGCATGTGGTACTTCTCAGGAGGCGTCGCTCGGATGGGTGCAGCCCCGAAGGGCAGGAGGTCGCACCACGTCATCCGGCAAACAAGTTCACCGTGAGGTAGGCATGAGAATCTGGATTGGAGTGTTTGTGCTGTTGGCAGTGCAAGGCGCGGGCCTCGCCGCGCCGCGGGTAACGATGGTGCCGGATGCGCCGCGCCCGGGCGAGGTGATCTTCGTCACCTTGGAACCGGAGCAGGATCTGCTGCGCGCGGCCTGCTCGTGGAACGGCCGCAGTTACCGCTTCCAGTTCCGCGGGGAGGACGGGCGCTACCCCCTCGCGCTGCCCGTCTCCGCCTCCACCAAGCCGGGAGAACATCGCGCGACGGTGTACTGGAAATACGCCAACGGGGAAATGGGCAAAGAGACCATCGCGGTCCAGGTGCGGCCGCGCGACTTCGGCGTCCAGCGCCTGCGCCTGAGTTCCTCGCAGGCGAAGAAGTACTCATCTCCAGATACGAAGCGCGAGAAGAAACTCATCTGGGCCGCGTTGGACCGGGTCACTCCCGAGCGGCTGTGGCGGGGGAGTTTCGCGATGCCTGTCGAGGGACGCATCAGCACACCGTTCGGCATCGAGCGCCATGTGAACGGAAAGTTTTCCTACCGGCACCGCGGGGTTGACATCGCGGCCCCGGAGGGCACCCCGGTGAGGGCGGCCGCGGACGGCATCGTGGCGCTGGCCGACGACTCCTTCCTGCTGCACGGGCAGACCATCGTGCTCGACCACGGCCAGGGCGTGGAAAGCCTCTACCTGCATCTCTCGCGCATCGAGGTCTCCGCGGGGGAGAGGGTGGCCCGCGGGCAGGTGATCGGCCGCGTGGGACAAACCGGGGTAGCCACCGGCCCACACCTCCACTTCGCCGTTTACGCCTACCACGAGGCGGTGGACCCGTTCTTCTGGATGGATCTCCCCTTCCACTGATCGCCGGAAAAGCGAATCGAGCGAGGCAACTCTTCACCTCGCTCGACCCTGCAACTCGCCGACGGAGGGATGTTACCCCTCCACGTCAGCGCATCTGACCGCTTTACTTCCGCTTCTTCTTTGCCGCCTTCTTCTTGGCCTTCTTCTTGGCCTTCTTTTTCGCGGTCTTCTTCTTTGCTGCCTTCTTCTTCGCGACCTTCTTCTTGGCCGTCTTCTTCTTCGCGACCTTCTTCTTGGCCTTCTTCTTTGCTACCTTCTTCTTTGCGGCCTTCTTCTTTGCGGGCACCTCTCGTACCCCCCTTTCTTCATGCTGCGGACGCCCGGTTTGCGGCATCGCCTGTGCCTAGGTTCACAGACCCGATCGGCGCAGCAAGTTGATTGTGGCCGTCCGCCTCACGGCCTCAATCGCGCACGCACGCGATCACCTCGCGTAATGCCACACCACACGCAAACATTCGAAAGAACCGCACCCACATTTTCCCAATCTCCGTGCTACCTCCTTCTTGTTTCAGCAGACCGCGCACATTTTTTCGCGCATCTCCTCTTGAATGATGCGCGCTGCGCGGGAGATTTGGCAGTCATCGCGAAGGCGCGCGCGGCCGCCACGCCGCGCGCGATACCTGATCGCGCGTCGCGGGTCGGCCTGCGCGGCCGCGATGCCGCGCGCCATGTGCCACGCGCGGGCGAGTGTTTTCACCTCACTCGTTTGCTGCGCGCCCATGTGTCCGCACCTGAACACGAGGTTCCATCAACATCTCACACATGGATTGGAGGCCGTGGAAGAAGGCCCTCGCGACGAGAGGCGGCAGTGGCGGTCGGTCCTGTGGCGACAGCAACACTCTGCCGACCACAGGGGACAACGGTGGTGTGGGCAATGCGGAATGTGCGAGTGACAGAACACGTGGCGCGTTGCGGCGGGGGCGCAGGCCTCCGCCCCGGTCGGCGCGCCGCGCCCGCCCCCCTCTTCCGAGGGGCCGCCCCACGGACTCCAGGCAGCCAGCACGGCTGCTGCCGCCTCTCTTTGCCCCCAGGAGCAGTGTCTGACCGGGCCTGTCCGCACCCCGCGGCGCCTTTCAGCACGACCCAGGACGCCTCCAAACTCTACCGCGCGGCTGGAGTTGTGAGGGCTGGAGGCGTCTTCAAGGCTGATTCGGCTGGCCGCGGGATTCCAGGCATTGGGCCGTGCTGACGGCCCCAGGCCCGGCTGCTCATCGCACCTGCTGACCCCACGATACCTCCCCGTGGGGTCAGCCCTCTTCCTGCCGCCGGCCGTGCTTGTCACTTCGCCCTCCCGCGGCTAACATAGGCGGGCTCGCCCGTCCGGCAGCATGGGACAACTATCGCTGTGTCATTTCCCCGCTTTGCCGAGATCGAGCAGAAACTGTATGCGCGGCGTGTGGCCGACATCACTGCCGCCGCGCGCAGCGCGTGCGCGGCCTCCGGCCTGGGGGCCCGCATTCGCGCCGGCCAGCGCGTCGCCGTCGCCGTCGGAAGCCGCGGCATCGCGCAACTCGCGGAAATCGTCCGCACTGTGGTGGAGACCGTGAAGGCGCGCGGAGGCAAACCGTTCATCCTTCCGGCGATGGGCAGCCACGGAGGGGCCACCGCCGCGGGACAGACCGCGCTGCTCGCCTCCTTGGGCGTCACCCCGCAATCGGTGGGCGC
>JALGTT010000067.1 GCA_029821235.1 Candidatus Hebobacteria bacterium
CTCCGTTTTCTCTTCGCCAGCGGGTAATGCCAGTCGGCCACTCCTCAACTCCCATAGAGCGCTCCGGCGCGTTTCTTCCACACCTCCATCATGCCCCGAACAACGCTTCGAGAAAACCCGTCCTCCACCTCCCGCGGGGTGTTGTAGGGCGGGCGTGCCTACGCCCGCCGCAAGAACTGCCGGGCACGCCCGCCCTACAAACGGTCAATCGGCGACACAGGCTCCCAGCCTGTGATGAAGGAGGACGGCGAATCCTGCCGTGGACCAACACCCAAGAGGTTGCGCCGAAGTGGGGTGCCCGGGCCCCACGGAGACGACAAACCCCTTTCGGTTTGACACCGTACATGGCGCCTGCTACACTACCCCAATTCAGTTGCATTTGGCAGTGCCAGGTGACTGTTTCTTCAGGCTAGGGGAGGTTGCTCAACCGATGAGTGATGTCGAAATCGGACGCGGGCGGAAGAGCCGAAGGACCTATGGCTTCGATGACGTGGCCCTGGTGCCGTCTGCCGTCACCCTCGACCCCGAGGACGTGGACCTGAGCTGTGATCTGGCCGGAATCCGGCTGGAGGCGCCGGTGCTGGCCTCCGCCATGGACGCGGTGACCGACCCCAAGTCGGCCGCGGTGCTGACGGAACTCGGCGGCATGGGGGTGCTTCACCTGCACGGGCTGTACTGCCGGTACGAGGACCCGGCTCCCGTGTTCGAGAGGATCACCTCCGCGGCCCCCGAGGAGGCGGTGGGGGTGCTTCAGGAGGCCTACCAGGAGCCGGTGAAGGACGATCTCATCCTTCGCCGGATCGAGGAGATGCGGAAACTGGGGGCCAAGGTGGCCGTGTCGCCCACGCCGGCCTTCGCCGAGCGCGCCGCCGAGATCATCGGGCCGGGCAAGATAGACGTGTTGGTGGTGGCGGCCACCGTGACCACCGCGAAGCACATCTCGTCCCGTTTCCGGCCGCCGGACTTCGCCGCCCTCTCCAAGCGGGTGGAGGCGCCCGTGTTCGTGGGAAACTGCGTGAGTTACGAAGGGGCGCTCGACCTGATGCGGGCCGGAGCCGACGGCGTGCTGGTCGGGGTGGGCCCCGGGGCCGCCTGCACCACGCGTAGGGTGCTCGGCATCGGCGTGCCCCAGATCACGGCCGCGGTGGATTGCGCGGCGGCGCGGGACGATTACCTGAAGGAGAGCGGCCGCCGCGCGGCGGTGATCCTGGACGGCGGGATGCGGGTCGGCAGCGACATTGCCAAAGCGATCGCGGCCGGCGCGGACGCGGTGATGATCGGCTCCCCGCTGGCGATGGCCGAGGAGGCGCCCGGCAGGGGGTATCACTGGGGAATGGCGACCTCCGATCCGGGTCTGCCCAGGGGCACTCGGGTGAAGGTGGGCACGGCGGGGCCGATGAAGCAGATACTCTTCGGGCCGGCCCACAAGGACGACGGCACCATGAACCTGATGGGCGCGCTCAGGCTGGCGATGGCCTGCTGTGGAGCGCGCACCATCGCGGAGATGCACGAGGCGGAGATCGTGATCGCCCCGGCGGTGCCTCACGAGGGCAAGGCCCACCAGCGGGCACAGGGTTTGGGGGGCACCAGCTGAACATCGGGCGGGATGGAGCAGGGGAGGAGATGGCCGGGTTGAGTTCACCACAGCCGGAAGAGATGGTCGTTGTACTGGATTTCGGCGCGCAGTACAACCAACTCATCGCGCGCCGGATCCGCGAGTGCCGCGTCTACTGCGAGATTCTTCCCCACGACACCCCGCTGGAGCAGATACTGGCCCGGAAGCCAAAAGGCATCGTGCTCTCCGGCGGACCGAGCAGCGTGTACGAGGAGAACGCCCCCACCGTCCCCCCGGAGATCTTCGAGGCGGGCATCCCCGTGCTCGGCATCTGCTACGGCATGCAACTCATGGCGCACGTGCTCGGCGGCAAGGTGAAGCCGGGAGAGCAGAGGGAATACGGCCGCACTGAACTCACGGTGGTCGAGGAAAAGGGCCTGTTCGAGGGCCTCAACCCCCGCCTGATCGCTTGGATGAGCCACGGCGACCGGGTGGAGGAGGTGCCGCCGGGATTCGTCCCCACGGCCCGCACCGCCTCCGCGCTGGCGGCGATGGCGGATTACCGGCGGAGGCTCTTCGGCGTGCAGTTCCACCCCGAGGTGGTGCACACCCCTTGGGGTATGGAGGTCTTCCGCAACTTCCTCTACCAGCAGTGCCAGTGCTCGGAGAGCTGGACGCCGGAGTCGGTCGTCGCACAACTGGTCGCCGCCATCCGGGAGCAGGTGGGGGATGGCAGGGTGGCGTGTGCGTTGAGCGGGGGTGTGGACTCCGCGGTCACCGCGGCCCTGGTGCACCGCGCCATCGGCAGCCAGCTCACCTGCATCTTCATGGACCACGGCTTCCTCCGCAAAGGGGAGGCGGACCAGGTGGTCCGCACCTTCGGCGAGCACTTCCGCGCCAACCTGATCCACGTTCGGGCACAGAAGCGGTTTCTCGACCGCCTGGCCGGGGTGGTGGACCCGGAGAAGAAGCGGCGGATCATCGGCGAGGAATACGCGGCGGTGCTCGAGGAGGAGAGTCGGAAACTGGGCGATGTACAGTTCCTCGCCCAGGGGACGCTCTACCCGGACGTGATCGAGAGCGGTACCCGGCAGGCGGCCCGCATCAAGACCCATCACAACGTGGGCGGGCTTCCCGAGACCCTCAAGTTGAAGTTGGTGGAGCCGGTGAGGTATCTCTTCAAGGACGAGGTGCGCGCGGTAGGGGAGGAGCTGGGGCTGCCGGGGGAGATCGTATGGCGGCACCCGTTCCCCGGCCCCGGCCTGGCGATTCGCATTCTCGGCGAGGTGACCGAGGAGCGGCTGGAGGCGCTGAGAGAGGCCGATGCCATCGTCGTCGAGGAGATCATGGCGGCCGGTCTCTACCGCCGGTTGTTCCAGGCCTTCGCCGTGCTGGCGCCGGTCAAGAGCGTGGGAGTGATGGGAGACCAGCGGACCTATGCGAACACTGTAATCGTGCGGGCGGTAACCAGCGACGACGCCATGACCGCCGACTGGGCGCACCTGCCTTACGAGGTGCTCGGGCGCATGAGCACCCGCATCATCAACGAGGTCAAAGGAGTCAATCGAGTGGCCTACGACATCAGCTCCAAGCCGCCGGCCACTATCGAATGGGAATGAGGTGTTCGGCCATGATGTCCGACGTCAAAGAGATCCTCATCACCGAGGAAGAGATTCAGCAGAAAGTGAAGGAGATGGGCGAGCAGATCGCCCGCGACTACCGGGACAAGCACCCCGTGCTGGTGGGCGTGCTCAACGGCGCCTTCGTCTTCCTGGCCGACCTCATGCGCCATCTGGACATCCCGTGCACCGTGGACTTCGTCTCCTGGCAGAGTTACGGGAAGGACACCTCCTCCAGCGGCGTGTTCCGCATCATGAAGGACCTGGAGACCAATGTCGAGAGCAAGCACGTGCTGGTGGTGGAGGACATCATAGACACCGGCCTCACCCTGCACTACCTGCTGGACACCATCAGGTCGCGGAAGCCTGCCAGCGTCCGCGTCGCGGCGCTCCTCGACAAGCCCAGCCGCCGCCGCATCGAGGCGAAGGCCGACTACCTCGGCTTCCAGATACCGGATTATTTCGTGGTGGGCTACGGGCTGGACTTCGCCCAGGAGTACCGCAACCTGCCCTTCATCGCCGTGCTCAAGCCCGAAATCTACGCCGGCAGCGACACCCCGCCGGACGAGCTGGAGTAGGACGACGAGGCCCGCGATTGGGCCTGTATTGAGGTGTACCAGCCATCGGGTTTGTGGTATAATGCGCGTGTGTGCTCCGGGTGCACGCCGGGGCAGTGGGCGCGGGGACCCAGTTGCGGTGCCTAGCTGTAAGCACACTAAGGTTCTAGTTCCGACCTTTCCAATGGAGTCTCGGCCGTCGGCATAGCGCCAGAGGGCGGCTGTGCTACACGGAGACTTCCAAGGTCGCCCCCAGAGAGATACCGAGCGCGTGCGGGTATAGCAGCCCGCGCCGCCACCACAACACGAGAGATCTGGAAACCATGCAGACAACAGACTCCGCCACTCGACGCGGCCGGCAACGGCGGCACCCCAGGCGGCCGGACCAGGCGGCGAATCGCAATCACACCGCCGCGGCACCCTCCGAGGGAACAGAGGGCCGACAGGTGATCCAACTCGCGGAACTCGAAACCAAGAGCCTCGAAGAATTGCACGACATCGCCAAGGGACTGGCGGTGGAGAACTACGAGACGCTCCAGACGCCGGACCTGCTGGTGGCGATCATGTGCGCCCAGGCGGAGCAGAACGGCACCCCGTGGACGAAGGGGCTACTCGAGGTGCTGCCCGAGGGGTACGGCTTCCTGCGCACCCGCCATTACCTTCCCAGCCCGGACGATATCTATGTCTCTCAGTCCCAGATCAAGCGGCTCGGGCTGAGAACCGGCGACACCATCGTGGGCTCGGTGAGACCGCCCAAGAGCGGCGAGCGATACCAGAGCCTGCTCAAGGTGGAGGCGATCAACGGCATGTCGCCGGAGACCGCCCGCCACCGCAAGGGATTCGACGCGCTGACCCCCATCTACCCGGACGAGCGGTTGCGCATGGAGACGGAGCCGACCAACGTTACCGGGCGGTTCATCGACATCGTGGCCCCCATCGGCAAGGGGCAGAGAGGGATGATCGTCT
The DNA here is from genome assembly GCA_029821235.1 of Candidatus Hebobacteria bacterium. Taxonomy (GTDB): domain Bacteria; phylum Armatimonadota; class Hebobacteria; order Hebobacterales; family Hebobacteraceae; genus S016-27. The sequence goes on from JALGTT010000067.1 coordinate 4,698, forward strand.
CCCCGCCCAAGGCCGGCAAGACCACCATGCTGAAGCAGATGGCCAACAGCATCACCACCAACCACCCCGAGGTGTACCTGCTGGTGCTGCTGATTGACGAGCGTCCGGAGGAGGTGACCGATATCCGCCGCTCGGTCCGCGGCGAGGTGGCGGCCTCCACCTTCGACGAGATGCCCGAGAACCACCTCAGGCTCCAGGAGATCGTGCTGGAGCACGCCAAGCGGCTGGTGGAGACGGGCCGCGATGTGGTGGTGCTGCTGGACTCGCTGACCCGGCTCTCCCGCGCCTCCAACCTGACGGTCGCCCCCAGCGGACGCACGCTCTCCGGCGGGCTGGACCCCAGCGCGCTGTACCGCCCCAAGCGGTTCTTCGCCTCCGCGCGGAACATCGAGGAGGGCGGCAGCCTCACAGTGATCGCCACCGCCCTGGTGGAGACCGGCAGCCGGATGGACGACATGATCTTCGAGGAGTTCAAGGCCACCGGCAACTGGGAGGTGGTGTTGGACCGCTCCATGGCGGACCGGGGGATCTTCCCGGCGATTGACATCCAGCGGTCGGGCACCCGCCACCAGGAACTTCTGTTCTCCGATCAGGAACTCCAGGGCGTGTACCAACTGCGGCGCGTGTTGAACGCGCTCGACAATACGCAGGCCACCGAACTGCTGCTCACCGGTTTGCGGAAGACCTCGTCCAACACCGAGTTCCTCAAGTGGGTCCAGCGGGAGTTGAGCAAGGAGTCGAAGTAAGACCGGTAGAGCAGGGGAGGAGCGTCCCGGTGGCGCATGGCGGCGAAGCGGGTGAAGTGCAAGTAGAGGTGGTGGGCGTTTTCGAGCAGCGCTCCGCAGGGGAGGGGGAGGAGGGGTTGACGCGCCCCGTGTTGGTGTTGCGCGATGCCGCGCAGAGGGAACTCCATATGCCGGTGGGTTCCTGCGAGGCCCTGGCGGTACATCTCGCCCTCTCCCGTCAGTTGATCCCCCGTCCTCTCACTCACGACCTCGCGCTTCGTATCCTGGAGAGGTTGAGCGCCGAGATCCAGCGGGTGGTCATCGCCAGACACCCGATCGACGGATACCAGTCGGTAATCTACCTCAAGGCATCCGAGGGGGAGGTGGTGTTGCCGGCCCAGCCCGGCGACGCCGTCGCCATCGCGCTGCGCGCCGATGCTCCCGTCTATGTCACCGAAGAAACGCTCTCGCAGCCGACCGGTGACGAGCAATAGAGGGGATTTCAGGGGCCAAGGCGGACCAGATGGAACCACCGCAGGATAGTCAACCAGAGGATCCATTCGCTGCCATCGCGCCCCACTACGACGCCCTGATGGCCAACGTGCCTTACGGCATCTGGGTGGATTACGTGTCCGAACTGTGCGCCCGCGCCGGCCGCCCCGTCCGACCGGGGAGTCGGGTGCTCGACCTGGCGACGGGAACCGGGTCGGTGGCCTTGGAGTTTGCGGTCCGGGGCTGCTCGGTCGTCGGACTCGACTTCTCCGGCCCCATGCTCGAACAGGCCAGGCGCAAAGCGCGCGCCCGGCGCCTCTCCGCGGAGTTCGTCCAGGCCGACCTGGCTCAGTTCAGCCTCCCGCCGGAATTCGATCACGCGGTGTGTCTCTACGACAGCCTGAACTATCTCCTCACTTTGGCCGCACTCAAACGGGCGTTTGCCAATATCCGTAAGGCGCTCCAGCCCGACGGCGTGCTGGTGTTCGACGTGAACACCGTCCGCGCGCTGGAGGCGGAACTCTTCACCCAGAGCAGCGCGCCCGGCGCGCCTGTGGAATACCGCTGGGTCAGCAAGTACCATCCGAAGACCCGAATGTCGGTCATTCGCATGAGATTCAAAGTGCGGGCCACCGGGGAACGCATCAGCGCCGTGCACCGCCAGCGCGCCTACACCGATGAGGAGATCCGCGAGGCCCTGCACGAGACCGGGTTCACGGCTGTCACGTCATACGACTCATACCGATTCGAGCCGCCTTGAACCCCCTGGGGCCCGACGTATCCATTTGGCAAGGATTCCCCCAATTGTCCCGATTTTGGATGCGAGATGGCTGTATGTAACATAAGATATATTATCGGACGCACAAAGTAATTCCTCCGCCCCACGTCACACCATGGCGACGTCCCTCCATCGGGCCCTCTCGCTCACGGCGTCGCTTACGATGATATGGCACCGAAGGGGTTTGCAGCAGAGCGAATTGAACCTGTGGCGCGGCGTGGTGATTGGGAGATGTGGCGCGCTTGATAGGGAAAGGGGGAGGGTCCTCCCCTATTGTGGCGGCTACGGGATGGGTGGCCTGGCTGAGGATATTACGGGCCGCGTACCATCGGCACGAAGCGGACGGGGATGATGGCCTCCTGCTTGAGCGTGCCCTGTTGCTTGCGGAGCAGGTACAGGGTCTGGGCCCGCCAGTTCTCGCCCACGGGGATCACCATGCGGCCGCCCTCGGCGAGTTGCTCGACGAGGGGCTTCGGGACTTCCTCCGGGGCGCAGGTGACGATGATGGCGTCGAAGGGGGCGTGGGCCGGCCAGCCCTGGTAGCCGTCCCCGGTCCGCACTCTCACGGTGTCATAGCCCAGGCGAGCGAGGGTGGCCTCTGCGCGGCGGGCAAGGGCGGGGAGAATCTCTATCGTGTAGACCTGTGAGGTCAGTTCCGCGAGAACCGCGGCCTGATAGCCTGAGCCGGT
>JALGTT010000068.1 GCA_029821235.1 Candidatus Hebobacteria bacterium
ACGATCAGCGAGATGAGAATCACGCCGAAGATGACCCGGCACCCCGCGGCCCAGCAGAAGTACACCATCGCCCCGAACGAGACAATGAACCCGAACACCGCAAGGCGATAGCCCATCGGCTCCTTCTCGTCATTGGCGGGGCTCCGCCCGATTACGGACCGCAGCACGTGAGCGAGATGCTGCCGGCCGATCCAGAGCACCCAGATGGCCAGCGCGAAGGCCGCGCCCCCGCCCTGGAAATAGGGCGCGGGGAAACTGCTCTGATACCAGTCCTCCGGGCGCTGCGGGGTGGCCCCCGCCGCGATGGCGATCACCGTCAGCCCCACCCGCACGAACCAGAAGAACCACGCGGAGAAGGCCAGTTCCTTGGGGATGAGGTAGGCGATGGCGATCTGGTCCGGGTAGAGGGTGAGATAGATCTCGCCCAGCCCGGCTAGCGGCCCCACGCGCTGCCACTGCATCAGCACCGAGTAGAGGGGGATGGAGGGCACCGCGGGCACCTTGCTGGAGAGCGTGCTCATGAAGGTGAGGATGAATGCCACCGATAACCCCAGCCAGAAGGCCCACATGGAGGGAAGCCGTCCCGCCCGGCCCTCCTCCTGGGAGCGCGGGTCCTGCACCATCTGAAGGGGGAGCTGCGCGATGGGGAAGCTCAAACGCTCGTTGCTTATCCACTGCCTCTGGAGCACCACCAGCAGGCAGAACGTGGCGAGGAAGAGGCAGAAGTAGAACCCCAGCCAGGCGCTGAGGGGAACCCACCACAGAGACCACGGCACCCGCGCGTGTCCCTCGAAAAAGGACTCGACCGCGATCGGGTCGGAGGGAGCGAACCAGGTGGGCACCAGCGGCAGGAACGCCTTCTCCCAGAGCGTGTTGATGCGCGCGCCCTCGTAGTAGGCGATGGTCTTCGGGATCATCCAGAACAGGGTGCCATGGCTGACCAGCGGGCCGCCGACCAGCACCATCGCGTACACCACCAGCAACTCGCGGCGGGTGAGGCCGCGGTTGCGCAGCCAGCGCGTGGTCATCACCGCGGTGAGGATGAACAGCAGGGACACCGAGGCCATGGAGGGCACGCCGGTGCCGAAGGTGTACACTCGTCGCCAGGCGATTTCGACGTAGAACGCCGCCACCGCCACCGCGATCAGCAGAATGAACCCGATCGCCAGCGCGCGGGGCGTGACGCCGCCAGAGCGGTCTTGCTCCCGTTTCGAGGCTGACTCCATATAGATAGGAGTTTCAGCGCCCAGCCGGCCACCCCTCCCCGGTCGTCCGCCTCCGGCCGTCGCCGATTTCAGTCGTCGCTTACCTCGTAGGTGCGGTCTATTTCACCGGTGTCCTGGCGTTCCATGGGCCTGTAGTAGTGACCGTCGTCCGCGACCCCCTTCTTGCGCATTATCCGCTTCTGCTTGGCGGCCGCGCGCTCGGCCGCCTTTTGGGCATAGTCGTCGCTGTCGAAGCCCTTGCGCGCGCCGGGATATCCGGTCACCAGGTGCCGACGTTCCTCGGACTCGGGATCGCGTTTGGCATAGGAGGTGGCGGTGAGATCCAGGAGCGCGTCGGAGATTCCCTCTCGCGGCGCGCCGTCCAGCCGCAGCTCTCGGTAGTCGTCAATGTGCCGCAGCCTGGGGTGGAGCTTCCTCCGCTTCCCCATGCGCGCGCGGGCCTCGCGGCGTTCCGCCAACTCTTGCAGCAAGTCCTGCCACTCGGCCGGCGCCTGGAAGCGGGTCTTCCTGGGCTCCCGCTTCTTCTTTCCCCATCGGTCCCAAAAGGCCATGGCCGTCCCCCAATGTGCATCGGATGTGGCACAGACCTATTCGAGGTTGAAGCGCGTCTCGCCAGTAACTCCCGTGGCGGCATCCCTGACCACCAGCCGCCATTCGCCGACAGGATCGTTCCAGGCGAAACGAAGCACCCCTTCAGCGCTTCCCTGGGGAGCATCCAAATTCCTGCCGTACATATGCCGCACTTCGCCGTCCGGGCCATACACGTGAACGGCGAACACGTGCCGATACGAGCCGGCCTCCGCGTTGACGGCCACCCGGTAACTCATCTCAGCCCCGCGCGTGGCCGGGCCGGCCGGCTCTACGGTGACCGCGGTCACCGGCTCCGGCAGCAACGCGTAGAGGGCGACCCGTGTGCGCTCGGGGCGGACGTCAATTCGATCCACCTCGCCGAGATACCGCCCCTCCCGGACATCGTAGACATGGGCTTTCCGCTGGAAGACGATGTGGTGCGGCTCGGCCGGCGCGTAGGCAATGCCGAGATACTCCGCCTCGCCATCCGTGAAACGGACCAGCTCGGGGGAACCCGGGCTCACCTGGGCGGGAGGGCGGATTCCTGCCTTGTCGACGGCCTGCGAAAGACCGGCCGCCGCTGCGGAGACGATGTCGTTCCCGTCTGTCGGGAGAGGCGTGATCAACATTCCGTCCGTCTCGCCGAGGGCAGGGGAGGAGCGGGGCTTTCCGTGTTCGTCATAGGCCCCGGCCTCGCAGTCCGAGATCACCACTCCGCCGGAGGCGATGAACCGCCGAATGTGCTCGGCCTCCGCATCGCTCATCGCCACCACGGGGGGCAGCACCAGCAGGTCGAACTCGTCCCGGCTCAGCCCGTTCTCCGCGAGCTGCTGGTAGGAGATGCAGTGATACTGGAGCCCGGAGCGCCGGAGCGCCGCCGCCCACGCGCGATAGCACCGGGCCGCGCGCCGGGCGGCCTCTGAGCGCCCGGCGCGGACGTCTCCATCCTGGATCCACGACGCCAACATGCTGGGCTGGGAGTAGAGAAACGCGACGCGACAGTGATCCCTGCGGGCGCCCAGGAGCAGGCGGGCGATTCCATCTCCGCGCAGCGCGCCGAAGGCCCGCTGCATGGCCGTCCCCTGGCTGTTCAGCGCCAGGTCCGGGTCCAGCATGGTGTAGTTCCAAAAGATGGTGGCGCCCTTCTGTCCCTGGAGGGCACGGCGCCACAGCTCCTCTTCCAGTTCCGGGCCGGCGTCTTGATACCCGCAGGCCTGGATGATGGGCAGGTCGGGGTTGAAAGAGTGGAACTCCGGGATACCGAAGTAGGGCTCCAGAATCCCGATGGCGTGGCTCATCAGCCACCAGTCCGTGCCGTCGAAGGGGGTGGGCCTCTGAGTGCCGCCGACGAGAGTGAGCGCGCCGGGATCGAGCTCGTCCACCACCTGCTGCGTGTACTTGAATGCCTCCGCCAGCGTCGTGTCCATGAACCTGCGGAAGTCCACCCAGGCCGGAATGAGGTCTTTCTCCCTCGCTTCGTCCGCGGTGACCGGCTCGATCTCGTCCCATGCCTGGTGGCTGGTTCCCCACTCCTCGTTCAATGCTTCCAGGGTCCCGTACTGCGAGGACAGCCATTCGCGGAACGCGGCCCGGGTTTCCGGGGTGAAGCAGAACTCGAAGGCGCGGGTGTAGCTGGTGAGGGATGGCTCGTCGTAGATGTAGTAGTGGAACGGCCGGTACTTCAGATACGGGGCCATCTTCTCCTTCAACTCGCGCGCCGCGGTCTGCCGCCAATCGCGGTGCAGGCAGGGCTTGCGCTCGAGATACTTCCGATCGCCGGTTCGCCAGTAGGCGGCCATCTGCTCGTCGAAGGGCTTCCGGTTGTAGTGGTAGACGCCCAGGCCGGTGACTTGAGCGAGCACGGTGAAGCGGAAGTTGCGTTCCGGCTCCATCAACCAGGTGACGCCGCAGCGACGGAATTGCCGATCCAGCAACGGCATCCAGTGGTAGTAGTTCTGGGGGCCGTAGAAGGGCACGTTGACCTCGTAGTCGTCCCAGGTTCGCAGGCGCTCGGGGGTGGCGAAATCCACCCGCACCTGGGAACGGGAGAGCATTCTGTCGCCCACCTGGACGGCCGCGCGCACCCATCCGATGTGGGTGAGGAGGTCGTCGCTGGCGAGGCTCGCCACAGCCGTCCTGCCGTCATCGCTGAAGGCGGCATTCGTGTCGCGCGCGAGGACGCGCTGGTAGTTGTCCACGAGCTCGACGACCAGTTTCGCCCCCGATGGCAGGGGCCCGCTGAGCGACACCGTCGCCTTCACCGGCCGATCCTCCGTCACCACGGCCGGCTCGGCCGCGACGGCTGTGACCGAGACCGGCGACATCACCGACAGCGGGAGGGTAGCCCAATCCACGCGCTTGCCGTCGGAGAGCAGGAACACATCGAGGAGATGCCGGCCGCCTGCGAGTGCGGCGACGGGAATCGCGAAGGAAGCGGTCTCGCCGGTGAGCGGCTCCTCGCCGGTGAGCGCGATCGCTCCATCGTCATCCCGCACCTGCCAGGCGATTCCCGCCCTCGCGGGTAGTTTGCCGCTGATGGCGGCGGAGAACTGCACGGGCGCTTCGTCTTCCGCGCTGGCCGAGCCCGGCTCCAGGCGCAGGTCCGCCAGGCAGACCTGGGGTTCTCTCCGAGCGGCCCACACGATCGCCCGGATGAGAAGCGAATACCAGGTCTCCCACCAGGAGTCGCCGACCTCTCCATAGGCGTCCCAGGTGACGAAGGGGGCCAGACCGTAGTTCTGGTACCCGAAGGCCACCACCCGTCCTTTGCCCACCTGCCGGACGGCCACCACGGGGTCGCCGCCGGCGGTGGCGAGCACCTGGGATTTCGGCGCGGCCGTATATCTCTGGTGCCGCAGGTGTTCTCCGGGGAGAGTGTCCAGGGGTATGCCGGCCGTGATATAGTGCTCGCCCTCCGCGGTCCACTCTCCGGGAAGCCCTGCCTGGCGTCCCCTGTGGCCGCCGGGGACAGGATTCTCGGTTTCAGGAGAGGTCGGAAGGAGAGGGGATAGCTCGCGCAGGCTGTCGTCCCCCGGCAGGCCCAGAGGGCCCACGATCACCAGCCCCATTCCGTCGCGGACGCGGCGCATGACGGCCTCCCGCACGGCCTGTGGAAGGTGCTCCCAGCCGACAATGCCATGCGTCACCATGACCTCCCAGGTCCGGTCGCTGGTGAGGTCTTCCTCCAGATACTTGTAGGTGAGACTGTAATCCAGGGAGCCGTCCTCGTTTTGCTCGGAACGCGCACCGTACGCCTCGCCGAAGGACATCGTCCACTTGTTCACATCCCATGCAGGGTCAATCGTGACCGCGTCCACCTCCATGGAGAGCCGCTGCATCAACTCGATCAGGGTCCGCCCCTCCATGACGCTCGGCACCGCGAACACTTTTACGGGACCCGAGATATAGGGATCGGCCCAGTCAATGTGAGGGGTGGCAAGTTCGTCCTCCGGTGAGGGGGTGACGTACTTGATGTCGAGTCTGCCCTCCCCGAAGTAGTGGCGCCTGCCCATTCCGAATATGGGCTCTTCTTCTTCCTCTGCGGCACAGCACAGCGCGAGCATGAAAGCCAGTAACAAGGCTGCTCCAAACAACATCACGCTTCTCCTTGGCCTGGTATTGCGTCTGACAGCGATCATCACCCCGTCACCCATCGAACCCCAGCAGCTTCGCCAGAGTATTCCCGAACACCGCCTCCTGCAGGTCCCGGCGCAGGCCGATGGCGTCCATGTGCCGCTGATAGTCGTTCATCACGTCCTCGATGAGGTTGATCGCCACATCTGAGCCGAAAACGATCTTCTCCCACGCGTGCCGGCCCTCCGGATCCCGGTACTGGGTGGTCTCCGTCCACCACAGCAACTGGTTGAAGAACTCCGGCGGCTTCGCCTTGAGCGAGGAGCCCGACAGGTCGAAGTAGAGGTTCGGGTTCCAGCGGCAGATCATCGCCGCCTCCTCGTACCACGGGTTGCCCAGGTGGGCGCCGATGATCTTGAGGGTGGGGAAGGCGCGGGCGATGGTGTCGAGATAGACCGGCCGGTGCCGCTCGTTGTTGACATCGTATTTCTTGTCCTCCGGGGTGCGGGCGACGATCCCCAGGTGGAAGAGGCACACCATGCCCAGTTCCTCGGCCGTCTCCCAGACCGGGTAGTACGCTTTGTCGTCATAGGGGGAGGGAGGGCGGATGAGTTTCAGGCCGCGGAAGCCGCGGTCGTGATATTCGCGCACCTTGTCCGGGCCTTCCTGCCCCAAGGGCAGAAAGGCGAACCCCACGATCACCTCCGGGTACTTGCGCATCGCCCGTTCCACCGCGTCGTTGGCGCTCGCGTGGACCTCCCAGTCCGCGCCGTTCAGGCAGACCTTGTCGAATCCGAGGCGCTGCTCTTCCTCCACCAGTCGGTCAACGTAGCCCTCCTCCGAACTGTAGTGCACATGACCGTCAATCCTCATCTCTGGGACCTCCTTCTCAACCTTTGCCGCCTCCAGCAGTTTCTCTGTCCCCTCATGCCCCCCTGCCCGCCATCGCGTCACGGGGTGCACTACATGGAATAGATATTGTGAGGCCGCCCCGCGGGGCGCAGACCGCGCGCGGCCGGAGGAGACGAGCAGTGATTGCCTGGTGGTTTGCGAACACGTCGTTCTGGGCGGGGGCACTGTTGCTGGTGGTGCTGGCCGTGGTGGACATGGTCTGGGCCGCCCGCCGGGCGCGCCGGGAACGGCAGGATGCCCTGCGCCGGATTCCCATCGCGCGCAGGCGCCGGTCCGGCCCCGAGCGCGGCGAGGACCTGGTCTCCGTGGGCGGCAAGACGGAGAAGAGCGGGCAGATTGAAAATCTGCGCCACCTACGGCCGCCGGCCCGCCTGTCCGCCGTAAGCCTATGCCTGGGCCGATGGCGCAGGCCTGCCCCCTCCGGCCGACCCAGGAAGCGCGGCGAGCGCAGGCATCCTTCCCGGCCTGAACTGCGTCCGCTCCTGAATCCTCTCCTTGTTGCGAATTCCCGCCGCGTGCTATAATGCGGCGTCCCGTTGCTTGCAGGAGGCCCAGATGATTCTCACAC